>JAKJGD010000328.1 GCA_022704585.1 Spirochaetota bacterium
CCCGGTTGTACTGGTAACCTGGTACACTAGATTAAAAGAAGGTATATTATTTTCCATATTAAGCTCCATGATGTGGCTCGCTGCTGAGGTCATCTCCAGAAAACATCAACTGCCCATGCCCATTCTTTTCTGGAATTCAGGTGTCAGACTCGGTTTTTTTATAATAATCACACTCGTTTTGCATTATTTTAAATCTGAGCGTGAAAATGCCCGTCTTGATTTTTTAACGAAAATTCCCAACCGCAGGCAGTTTGAAGAAGTGCTGCAGATGGAGTTTCAACGGGGCGCACGATACAGTCACCCACTTACGATTATATACATGGACATTGACAATTTCAAGGTAATAAATGACTCGCTCGGCCACCATGAAGGAGACAGTTTACTCGTTGAGGCATCCTCGGTCATAAAACGCTCTATTCGATCCACTGATTTCGTTTCGCGTCTCGGCGGAGATGAATTTTCCCTGATCCTAATCGAAACGGATGATCAGCAGGCCAGGTCAATTGTTAATAAACTCCGTACTGATTTACTCCATGCAATGGAGAAAAAATCATGGCCAGTTACTTTCAGTTTTGGTGTTGTGTCATTTCACAAATATCCGAAAACCGTAAGGGAGATGATTCGGTTGGCGGATACCTGCATGTATAATGCAAAAAGAGGCGGGAAAAATATTATTAAAATGAAAGTGGTACGGTAACAGCATATGGCAAAATTAATATTGGTAGCAAACCGGCTCCCGGTCACGGTCGATATAAAAAAAAGCGGCGAAATCGCGTTCACTCCCAGCGTCGGCGGCCTTGCCACCGGCATGTCCTCGGTATCAAAGACATACCCTTGTCTCTGGGTCGGCTTCAGCGGGATCACGACCGATAACCTCGGGCAGGTTGAGCTGGATACCATGAAAAACACACTAATTGAAAAGCACAGGGCATATGCCGTACCTTTAAGCAACCACGACACCAAGTTGTACTACGACGGATTTTCCAACAAGACAATCTGGCCGCTGTTCCACTATTTTCCTTTCTTCACCAGCTATGACGATGAATCATGGCGGGCCTATATAAACGTAAACACGAAATTCAACGAGCCCGGTGATATAATATGGGTCCACGATTACCACCTCATGCTCCTGCCGGGCATCATACGGCAGAATATTCCGGACGCTAAAATCGGGTTCTTCCTTCACATCCCGTTTCCGTCATACGAGGTCTTCCGTCTTATGCCATGGAGGAAGGAAATACTGAACGGTCTCCTTGGCAGCGACATAATCGGATTCCATACGTTCGGTTATATGCGCCACTTTCTCAGCAGCGTCCAGCGCATCCTGGGGACAGAACACTCCATGGGCCAGCTGAATTTCGATAATCGTACGATTAAATGCGATACGTTCCCGATGGGAATTGACTACCGGCGGTATTCAGATTACTTGAAAAACAGGAAGATATCCAGGGAAATCGAAAGTTTCAGGAAAAACCTCGGGGGGATTAAAATGATCCTTTCCATGGACCGTCTGGATTTCACCAAGGGGATTATTGAGCGCCTTAATGCATACGAGCGGTTTCTCCAGAAATACCCCGAATTCCACAGCCGGGTCCAGATGATTATAGTCACCGTCCCGTCCCGCACTGAAGTTGACACGTATATCAAGCTGAGAAAGCACATTAACGAGCAGGTCGGCAGGATCAACGGCAAGTACAACACCCTGAGCTGGTCCCCTATACAGTACCTGTACCGGTCGCTCCCCTTCGAGATGATCATGACCCTCTACCACTGTGCCGATGTGTGCCTGGTAACGCCTCTGCGGGACGGCATGAACCTGATCGCCAAGGAGTATGTCGCCGCCCGTGTTAACAACGATGGCGTTCTCATTTTAAGCGAAATGGCAGGAGTCTCTGAAGAGCTGGGCGAAGCGCTGATAGTCAATCCCAACAACCGCGAGGAAGTCGCCGATACGATAGCATCTGCCCTCCTTATGCCGGATTCCGAACAGCACCGGCGCATGCAGATAATGCAGCGAAGGCTACAGAGAAACGACGTGTTCCAGTGGGCCACGGCTTTCATTGAAAAGTTATCCGGGATGAAAAATATTGATGAAGAATACTCCGCGAAAAGGGTGCACGGCGAAGTTCTGAAAACAATCCTGAATGCATACCGGGCCGGCACATCCCGGCTGCTACTCCTTGATTATGACGGCACCCTCATACCGTTTTTCGACAGGCCCGATGCCGCCGTGCCGGATCCGGACCTGATCAGTCTCTTCTCGGATATTTCATCTGACAAAAATACCCACATCGCGATCATCAGCGGTCGCAATGTCGAGTTTCTGGAGAGGCATTTTTCCGGATTGCAGATGACGCTGATCGCCGAGCACGGCGCCTGGATAAAGCTCCAGGGCGACGAATGGAAGGCCGCCACAACGGAGGATTCAGCATGGAAAAATGACATCAGGCCGATACTCGAGTCCTACTGCGACCGCACACCCGGAACATTTATCGAAGAAAAGGAATTCTCACTTGCCTGGCATTACCGCCGCTCCGATTCGGAGCTGGCCTCAATGCGCGCAATGGAGCTGAAAGGCGACATCCTTCATATGATCGCGAACCGCAACCTGGGCATCATGGAAGGCAACAAGGTTCTCGAGATCAAAAGCCTTGAGATCAGCAAGGGAAAAATAGCGGGGTTTCTCCTTTCGACAACGCAGTATAATTTCATACTCGCAATCGGCGATGACAACACCGATGAAGATATGTTTGCGGCGATCCCCGAATGGGGACATACCATCAAGGTGGGATTCGGACCCTCCAGGGCAAAATATGTCGTTGATGGAATACGTACGGTCCGGAACATTCTTGGCCAGTTAGGAACGAAATAAACAATGGATAAAAACACACACGCTGATCCATTATGGTATAAAAATTCAATCATTTACGAGCTGTACGTCCGCGGGTTCCAGGACAGCAACGGGGACGGCAGGGGGGACTTCCGCGGACTGATCGCGCGTCTCGACTACCTCGTCGACCTCGGCATCGACTGCATCTGGCTCATGCCCGTGTACCCCACTCCCGGACGGGACGACGGGTATGACATCATGGACTATTACGGCGTTAACCCTGAATACGGCACGCTTGAAGACTTTCGCAACCTGCTGTACGAAGCGCACAACCGCGGCCTGAAAGTAATCGGCGAGCTTGTGCTCAACCATACCTCCGACCAGCACCAGTGGTTTCTGGAGGCCAGGAAGGGGCCGGAATCGCCTTTTTTCGATTATTACGTATGGTCCGACGACCCGGAAAAATACAAGGAAGTGCGGGTCATCTTTTCCGATCTCGAAACCTCCAACTGGACCTACTGCAAGGAAACGGGTTTGTATTACTGGCACCGTTTCTTTTTCCATCAACCCGACCTGAACTACGACAACCCGAAGGTGCGGGATGAGATGACACGCGTCATCCGGTTCTGGCTGGATATGGGGCTCGACGGCTTCCGCGTCGACGCCGTCCCCTACCTGTACGAGCGCGCGGGCACCGATTGCGAGAACCTTCCCGAAACGCACGCCTTCATCCGGGAGATCCGGGGGATCATAGAGCGCGATTACCCTGGCGCCATCCTCCTCGCCGAGGCAAACCAGTGGCCCGAGGACCTGGTTCACTATTTCGGGGACGGGGACGAATTCCACATGGCATTCAACTTCCCGCTCATGCCGCGGCTGTTCATGTCCCTGAAGCTTGAGCACCACGG
>JAKJGD010000329.1 GCA_022704585.1 Spirochaetota bacterium
CGCGTCAAGCGTCGCCACGCATCCCGACCCGGCCAAGAACTTCAGCACGGTCCGCATGTCGTGGTCTTTCAGCGCCTTGTCCGCCGGCTGGGTCTGCTTCTGCATTTCAAGGTGAAGGTAGTTCTTGTGGAGCCGGTCGGTGATCGCCTTGGGTTCAACGATATGCAGGAAGGGGGCCAGCTCGGCTATCCCGTATGCCTTGTCCATCTTGCTGTTGAGCATCTGGCGGTTCTTGGTTATGTACAGGAGAAGGCAGCGGGACAGCGTCTCTGCGGTTTTTTCAATGGACGGTATCTCGAGCTTGAGCTCCTTCTGTATTTCCACGAACGAGGCCCCCTCGGGGGCGCCGTACACGACTTTCAGCACGCGGTGGCAGTTCGTGTCCAGGGTTTTCAGCAGGGTATGCATGCCCGTGATCGATGTCAGGGCCCCTATCAGGTCTTTCTTCGATTTATTCTTGAGTTGAAGCCTTCCGGCGAGCTCCTTGAAATCTTCCGGCGTCAGCTTCTTGATCGTTTCGCTTATTTCTTTCATATGGAAAATAATTGTAGACACTTATTTAAGACTATTTTATATAGTCACTGTTATTTTTCAATACATTTTATTGGCGCCGGTAAAAACCTGAATTTTGCGATTGGTCGGGCGGTCATAAGGACGGCCGCCCCTCCCGGCACCCGGCAGGGCCTCGATTGCTTCACGTGCGTCCCGGTCTTACCTGCGAAAGCAAGGAGTTTTTCATGATACAATTTTTTCGCTACGACACTTCTTCGATAGAGGAATCACGGTTTGACCTCATAACGGGGAAGGCCCGGAACCTGTTTTTCCTCAAGAGGGCGCTGTACCTGGTGCTGTTCGTTTATTCAACGCTCTTCCTGGCCGTTGCCATTCCCTTTGTCAAGACTCCCTTCATACCCATATACGTCATCGGCGGGTTTGCCACCATGGTATTTCTCCTCCGCCTTGTCAACCATGTAATCAAATATGTTCGATACCGGGACGGCGGGCTCGTGCTCACAAAGGATGGCATCGAGATCAGGGAGACAAAGGGCGGAATAAAGATCCCGGCTTCCGAGATAACCTACCTCGAGCTTAATTTTCTGGGCAACCTGGTCATCCGCCGGAAATACGAGCTGACGGCCTTTCCACTGATGCTTCTTGGAGAGGAGGACCGGGACAGGCTGATCTCGCTGCTCACGGACATGGCCCCCCGCCGCACGGAGATCTACCGCAAGACGTGGGATTTTGTCGACGCGATCGTCGTTGCCCTGGTGCTGGCAGTCCATATCATTCAGTATATCGTCCAGGCATACTACATACCGACCGGCTCAATGGAGGACACCCTGATGGTGGGAGACCATCTCTTCGTTGAAAAGATCACCTATGGCCCGGTGATCCCGCAGATGATCGGCATGGACAGGCCGCTTCATATCTCCAGCCTGGGCCTGCGCGAGGTCAGGAGGGGGGACATCGTGATCTTCAAGCCCCCCCATGACCCGGACAAGGACTACATCAAGCGCTGCATTGCCGTCCCGGGCGACACGTTCAAGATCGAGAACGACAGGGTCTATATAAACGGTAAGCCGACAGACGAGCCCTACGTGAAGGGCGCCACCCGGTCATACAACTACGGGCTTACCAAGCAGAACGAGTTGGAGAGCAAACCGGTACCCAGGGGCAAGATCATCGTCATGGGAGACAACCGCGAGCATTCCATGGACAGCAGGTATTTCGGATACTTGGAGATCGAGCGCATCAAGGGGAAGGCCCTGGTGATTTACTGGAACTCATCACTGGTGTTCAAGGGCGACTTTTCCAGGTTCGGCCTGATACGGTAAGCCGGGGCGAAGAAGGCGCCGTTCGTCCTGCAGCCGGTGCCCGGCGGGCCGCCGGCCCGCTCTGCGCGGGCCCTTATTCAAATACTTTGAGCAGCGTATGAACCAGAAAGTATTTAAGCGGCGCGTCTACATTGCCGGCCTTCTGTTCGCCGTGCTGGCCGTATCGTTCATTCTCAGGCTGTTCAACCTTCATTTTTCAGACAACATCGTCGTTTCCCGCAACAGGAAAGCTGAAACTCACCGCGGCTATATCAGGGACCGCAACGGGTACCTGCTCGCCCTCTCGATAGAGAAGAACTCCCTTTTCGCGAACCCGGAGGAGGTTAAAAATCCCGAGGAGACCGCGCAGACCGTGGCTGCGATCCTTCGCATCTCTCCCGACGAGCTGTTGAAAAAGCTCAAAAGAAAGAAGCGCTTCGTCTGGATCAGGAGGATGATCGACGACGATGAAGCGGAGCGGATCGGGAAGATCGGCATCCCGGGCCTCTATTTCAAGAAGGAGTACAAGCGCGTGTATCCGGCAGACGGGCTTGCGTCCAACATCGTCGGCTTCGTGGGGATCGACAACAACGGCCTGGCCGGGATCGAGTATAATTTCGACGACGACCTGATGGGCAGGGCGCAGGGCGGCGGCGAGCCGCCCGGCGGCGTCCGGTTCGGCAGGAACATCACGCTCACCATCGACCGGTACATCCAGCACCTGGCGGAGAAGGAGATCGGGAAGGCGCTCGACCGGTATCGCGCCCGGCAGGGAGCGGTCGTTGTCCTGGAGGTGAAGACGGGGAGGGTGCTCGCCTTCGCCAAGGCACCGGGTTTCGACCCCAACAGCTATTCCGAGTACCCGGCCTTTCCCCTCCGCAACTTTTCCTTCATCGATTCGTTCGAGCCGGGCTCGACCCTGAAGATCATGTCGCTGGCGGCAATGCTCGAGCGCAGGCCGGCCGTGACCCGCCAGCGCTACACCTGTAACGGTTTCATTGACATCGCCGACGTACGGATCAACTGCACCAGCGTCCACGGCACCATCGGCATGGACGATATCATCCGCTATTCCTGCAACATGGGCGTCATCCAGGCCATGAAGGGCCTCAGGAAGAAGGATCTCTATGACACGCTTAAGAAGTTCAGGTTCGGGACCGCAACCGGGATCGAGCTGCCGGGCGAGACGGCCGGCATTCTGCGGCAACCGGACAAGTGGTCCGGGCTCTCGAAATATTCCATGGCGATCGGGCACGAGATATCCGTGACCTCGCTCCAGCTCGCAGCGGCGTTCGCGGCAGTGGCGAACGGCGGCGTGTACGTAAACCCCGCGATCATCGAGGCGATCGAGGAGCGGGACGGCGCGGCGGTGAAGCGTTTCGTCCCGGCCGTCAGGGGGCGCGTGATCCGGAAGGACACGGCCGCGCAGCTCCTGCGCATGATGCGCGGCGTGGTGACGGGCGGCACCGGGCAGAAGGCCGCGTCCGCCTACTTCTGCGTGGCCGGGAAGACCGGCACCTCGCAGAAGTTCGTGCGGGCCAAGGGCTATTCAGACCGCGTGCTCGCGTCCTTCGCGGGCGTGGCGCCCTGTGAGGACCCCGCGGTCTGCATCCTCATCGTGATCGACGACCCGGCGGACAAGCTCTCCGGCGGCCAGATCGCGACCCCGGTCTTCGCCGCGCTCGTGGACCCCGTGCTCGTCCGCATGGGCGTCGGGGCGAAACGCATCAGGGGACTGCCGCCGCTCCGGTCGAAGGGAGCTGCCCCGTTCACCGGCACAACCATGCCCGACTTTACCGGCAGGATTCTGGCTGAATCGCTGGAGCTGCTCGTGGAGGTCGAGAAGGCCCGCGGCGTCACCTACGCGTTCCACGGCACCGGGCGCGTGTACCGGCAGAAGCCCGCGGCGGG
>JAKJGD010000330.1 GCA_022704585.1 Spirochaetota bacterium
CCGCCGATATTGCTGACGAGAAAAATAAAGAATATGATAACGTGGGACTTCCTGACCCGGTCCTTGTTCGCGCGGATCAGGGGACGCACCAGGAGCATGGAGGCGCCGGTCGTGCCTATGAAGCTGGCGATGAGGCTCCCGATCAGGAGGAAGATCGCATTGACCTTCGGCGTGCCGGCGAGGCTTCCCTTGATGAGGATGCCCCCGGATATGACGAAGAGCGAAGCGAGCAGGATGATGAAGGAAACGTAGTCGAGCGCCTTTTCGAACGATAACTCGCGGAGCTGCTCTCCCATGAACACCGTGAAGATCACAGCCATCGGGACGCAGAACACGCCGAGCGATATCCACCAGAGGTTCTTTTCCCAGAAATGGGCGTTGATCAGCGGGATGATCGCGATGCATAACAGGATGCCAATGAACGGGAGCACCCAGAATACGGATATATCCGGAGGAGCCGCCGCCGCTTCCGCGGCCTTTTCGTTGGCCATGAGGCACGCGCCGGACATGAACAGCATGATGGAGGCGTAACGGGCTATCGCGAACAGTTTCTTCATATGGGTTGTTTCTCCTTGCGCGGCAACGCTACATGATTAATTCAAATCGATCAATAATAAAATTATCATTGTAGAAAAAAGGAGGGTTCTATCCCGGGAGCTTTGCATTTATAAGCGTCTTGCCAATCTCGGCGAGGTATATCTCGCATACCATGCAGGCGGCGGAAAGAAGGAAGAGGTAAAACCGTCCCGGGTAGTCGGTCCCGAGGAGCACCGCGATCGCGGCAACGGCAGCCGAGAGCAGGAAGAGCACGGACGCACCTGTTATTTTACGAACCAGCAGGGGCGTGGCCAGCTTTTTAAAGCGGGTCCTGCCGTCAATGATCCCGCACGCGGCTGCGGCGAGTACCGTGAGGGGAAGTATCACCGCGAGGACGCGCACTGCGCTCATGACCTGGTGGCTGATCGCGGGCCCGGTAATGGCGCCCAGCAGGATGAAGGGGGGAATCACCGCGGCAAAGGCCTGCGGGAAATGGAGCATGATCGGGTGCAGGTTCAGGCCGAGTATGCGTACCCGCTTTTTCGACATGGTCTCGGTATACGGCTCAAATGCCGCGCGGGGCACGCCGCACGCGGGGCAGACCTCTCCGAGTTTCTCCTCGTTCATTATGTATCCGCATGCCCTGCATCGTACCTGGCCCATTGACGCGCCCCCTTTCAGAATATGCTTACTGTTCAGTCGTTATCGAAGCTTACAGTATCCCGTTCGCTTCGTCAAGCATATATCATGGTAACCGCTATACACAAATGACATTTATGTCCAATTGGACGCGAATCCAGTTTTTATTTTTTTCATTTCATGGTCCGGTACCAAGTTTTATTTTTGACATAAAGAACGGCGTCCGGATCTAATAAGAAAAAACAAACAGGAGGAGCTTGATGCATAACAGAAGTAGAATCACGGCGCTGGCGGCGGCGCTTGCGTTGATCATGACAATACCGTTCTCCGTTCAGTCAAAAGAAGCTGCCAAGAAGGAGCCGGCGAAGAAGGAGAACCCGTGGGTCCTGAAAAAAGACAAGGACGGGATAAAGGTCTTCATACGGAACGTCGAGGGTATCGAGTTCAAGGAATTCCTCGGCGTCATCACTGTCGACTACCCGATAGAGAAGGTGGACAAGCTGATGAACAACGTACCCAACCAGGTCAACTGGCTGTGCGATACCATCGAGTCGAAGGTCATCAGCGCGGACCCGGTCAACCCGATCCAGTACAACGTCATTACCGCGCCCCTGGTTTCCAACAGGGACGTCGTCATCCTGACGAAGGTGACCCGTACGCCCGGAAAGATCATGCGCACCTTCCAGGCGATCAAGCATCCATCCGCTCCCGAGCGCAAGGGGATCGTGCGCATGCCGAAGATGATCGGCATGTGGCTGTTTGAAGCGGTCGGCAAGAACCAGACCAGGGTTACCTACCAGAACCTCGCTGACCCGGGTGGAAGCCTTCCCTCCGGCCTGGTGAACCTGACCGTGGTAAAGATGCCGTTCGTATCCCTTACCAACATGCGGGAACAGCTGAAAAACATGAAATAGCCGTCGTCCGGAGGCGGGGCCGCGGGGCCCCGCCTTTGTGCGGCATTCCACCGCGTATTCGATGCGCAGAACCCGCTTTTTGGGGAAATCGCGGCCGCCCTGCATGCTCCCGGGTACAATTTTTACTTTACAATTTTACAACCATGCGGCAATTTTAATGCACGGGGGGCGACGAGCCGCTCCGGCCCGTGCGGCTTTAGCGCGGTCTGGCGCAAAATCATCATCATCAGATGCTGACATCCACCCCCGCCCCAAAACAAGGGAGAACGCATATGACTAATTTTGAAACGGTGATAGTTCCGTCCCAGCTTCTTATACCCGCAGCCTGTTCCGGCATTCTCTTCCTGGGGTGGCTGTTGTTTACCTACATGTACATTCGCTCGCGGATGATGCTTCACCTTACCATGTTGCTGCTTTTCTTTTTCGGCTTCGTGTTCGTGTTCTCTGAGACCATGATACTGACGACCGGCCAGTGGCTTCTTGACCCTTCCGTGGGCACGCAGTCACACCGGATAGAGCAGCTCGCCGGCGCCTTTTTCCTGGTTGGGATACCGCTCCTGGTTCACAGCCTGACCGAGCTGACGCCGGGGTGGAAAACCGTGAACCGCTATCTCGTGTATACAGGGCTCGCGATCGCGCTTGTCATGGTCGCCGTCGCCTTCATCGCGCCCGACCTGTTCATTTCGCAGGCCCACCGCAAGGCCACATGGGCGAGCATACAGGCGGATTACGGCCGCGGCACCGAGGGCCCGCTCTACATGGCGCGGGACGGCCTGATCGCGGTGATGATATTCTATGCGCTCGCCTGTTTTATTTTCGAGATGATCAGGCACAGGAGGATCGCCTACATACTCACGCCCATGATCGGCTTCCTGTTCGCCATATACGGGGCCTTCGTGGACATCGTGTACGTGTATAACGGCGTCTACTACGACCCGACACCCGGGAGCCCGCACTCGCGCTTCACCGTGGGCATAACCATCATGATCGTCTTCTGCATGGCCTCCGTGTTCCGCAAGTTTTTCGACATAGCGAGCGAGGTGGAGCGGGCCGAGGAGCACGCGTCCCGCGAGGCGGCGAAGAGCCTGGAGCAGAACCGGTTCATCCGCGAGGTGCTCAACACCGGCTCGGGCTCCCTCGTGGACTCGATGGAGTCGCTTTCCTCGACGATCAGCGACTTCACCCGGCACAGCCAGGAGCAGGCGGCGGCCACGGAGGAGGTCACGGCCTCGATCGAGCAGATCACCGCGGGCGTCGACGGCGTCAAGAACAACGCGGACGAGCAGTACGGCAACCTCGAGATACTCCTGGGCACCATGGAGAACCTCTCGGGCATCATCGTGATCATGAACACGCTGGTGGAGGAGGCGCTGGTCATGATCGACCAGATCTCGAACAACGCGCTCTCCGGCGAGAAATCGCTCGCGGTCATGAGCGAGAGCATGGGGAACATCCGGAAGAGCTCCCAGGAGATGACCGGCGTCATCCAGATCATCAACGACATTTCGGACAAGATCAACCTCCTTTCCCTCAACGCCGCCATCGAGGCGGCGCGCGCCGGCGACGCGGGCCGGGGATTCGCGGTCGTCGCGGACGAGATATCCAAGCTTGCGGACCAGACCACGTCCT
>JAKJGD010000331.1 GCA_022704585.1 Spirochaetota bacterium
GCCAGGGCGACGGCCGAGAAGGCCATGTTCCGGATCGCGCGGTCCAGCTCCTTCGGGTCGCCCGCCTCGTCGGTCACGACGTCCACCATGTTGGCGTGCTGGAACTCGGGCATCGCCCTGATGAACTCGCGCAGGGAGTCCAGCTTCGAAAGCGGGCCGGACACCAGGAACCCGATCTGCTTGCCCGCGAGCACGGGCGTGTGGTTGTTGTAGAAGCTCCGGTCTATGAACTTCTTCCACGCGGCCGAGCAGTACCGGTCCCGCGTCTCGAAGCAGTAGAAGATGATGTCCGCGGTCTTGACGCGCGACTCGAAGAATTCGTGGAATTCGTCGCTGTCGCCGTACACGCAGTCGTTGTCGTACCCGCACTGGATGCAGCCCAGGCACCCGCCCTTCACGTCCAGGTCATGGATGTTGACCACCGCCGGGACGCCCGCGAACGAGGCGTGGAGGCGCGCTGCCATTCTGGCAAGGTTGGTGGACGGGCCGGACGCGTCGCTCATGATGAGCACGGTTTTCCCGGCCGGGTCCGCCTTCTCCTTCACCGGGGACGGCCTGTACGCGAACGCGCCCCGGGCCACGGGCGGATAGGCCCGGGCGGCCGGCGCGCCGCTTTTCACCGCGCCGAGCATGACCTCGATGAACCCGCCGAATCGCCTTCGCTCCGCGCTCCTCACCAGGTCGTACATGGACGCGGAGAACGAGCCGGCGAACTTCATGCCCAGGTCGTCGCAGATCGCGCGCATGTAGTTGTGCGCCGTGTGGTCGAAGAAATGGAGGGACGTGGTGAGCACGGCCGCAAACTTCGATTTGAAGGCGGACGCGGCCTTCCCCTCGAACACCATCTCGATAAACCGCTTGTACTGGGACGGGACGAGAAAATAATAGAGCGGGAAGGCCCATATCACGAGGTCCGATGACCTGACGTCGTCCAGGACCGCGCGGAAGGCCTTCGGGTCTTTCTCGAGCGCCTTGATCCGGTGCGAAATATTGTGCACGGTCAGGACGATGTCCGGGTGCAATTGCCGCATGTAATGGATATACTGCATCGTCACGCTCGTGTCGCCCTTGGGGCTGCCGTTAAGGACCGCTATTTTCATGTGACCTCCCTCGTTCCATATCATTGATAATCGACCCGGTACATGCCCAATAGATTGAATAAGCAAGGGATAATAATCAACTTCTTTTTTAAACCGGCAGCTCCCCTCCGTTTACCATCCCATCCTCCGCCCGTACAAATCTCCGGACCACTATCCCGGCAAACGACCTGTTATTTTAAGCATGTCTGCGATCGCGGGGCCGGGAAAATACCGCACGGCCAGACTGATTTCCAGGCACGATATTGCACATTTTCTGTAAGTAATACTAATAAGACACGATTGCAGCCCTGCAATTATCCGGAAAAACGTGGCTCATCCGTTTTTTTTTAAAATAAGGACTCCGCACCGGCCAAATCTATTATATTGATATGAGGAGGATTAAACCCGGTTCCAATTACACTCAATCATGCTCCTTTCCTTTATAGCGGCACTACCCTGGGTATATCCGCTACATGAACGGCCACCAAAATGAAAAAAAACGATAACGCCACAACCCGTCTTGATAAAAAATCGTTTAACGAGCTGCGCGAGAGCGAGGAACTCTTTCGGAACCTGGCCGAGTCCACCCCCATGGCGATCCTCATTTACCAGGACAACAAGTGGATGTACGCGAATCCCTCCGCGGAGCGGATAACCGGGTACACGCGGCAGGAGCTGGCCGCGATGAATTTCTGGGACATGGTGCACCCGGATTTCAAACAGCTCGTCACCGAGAGGGGCAAGAAGCGCCAGGCGGGGGAAAACGTCATCTCGAGCTACGAATTCAAGATTATCACGAAATCGGGGGACGAGAAATGGGTGCTCCTCAACGGCACGACCTCCACGCTGGGCGGCAGGCCCGCCGGCCTTATCAACGTGATAGACATCACTGAGATGAAGCGGATCGAGGAAGAGCTGATGGCGACCAACGAGGAGTTCGAGGCGACCAACGAGGAGCTCATCAACTCGCAGAAGGAGCTGGAAGAGAGCGAGCGCCGCTACCGGGACATATTCGACAATTTCCCGGTAGGCATCTTCCAGACCACCCTGGAGGGGAATTTCATAACGATCAACAACGAGATGGCGCGGATCCTCGGGTATGCGTCCCCCCGGGACAGTGCCGCCCCGGGAGAAAACATCACGAATTTCTACCTGGAGCCGGAGATCAGGCACCTGCTCCTGGCCGACGTGCAGATCAACGGCCACGTGGACCACTTTGAAACGCAGTTCAGAAAAAAATCCGGAGAGCTTACCTGGGTGTCCATCAACACGCATCTCAGGAACCGGGCAGGCGACGGGCCCTACCTGGAAGGCTACATCCAGGAGATCACGGCACAGAAGAAGGCGGAAGAGGAGATGCGGGACCTGGGGAAACAGCTGATACAGGCGCAAAAGATGGAGGCGATCGGGCGGCTGGCCGGAGGGATTGCCCACGACTTCAACAACCTGCTCACGGCAATCATGGGAAACGCCGAGATAGCCCTGAAAACCATAGGCGAAGGGTCCGGCATAGACGAAAACATAAACGACATTCTCGTCACGGCCATCCGGGCCGCGGAGCTGACCAAGCAGCTCCTCGCGTTCAGCCGCCGGCAGGTCATCCAGCCGGTCCCGATCGACATCAACGTCTTCCTGTCCAGGGTCGAGCGGATGCTGCGGCGCATAATAGGCGAAACCATCACGCTGCACATCCGCCGGCGTTCGGACAACGCCTTTGTGAAGGCGGACCCCACCCTGATGGAGCAGGTGATCATAAACCTGGTCGTCAACGCCAGGGACGCGATGCCGGGCGGCGGGACCATCACCATCGTTTTATCGCATGAAATCGTTACCGGCGTGTACGGATCGGTCCCGGCCGGCGACTATATACGCATCGACGTCATTGACACCGGTATCGGCATCGACCGGGACCTGCTTGAAAAAATCTTCGATCCTTTTTTCACCACGAAAGGAGAAAAGGGAACGGGGCTGGGCCTGTCCACGGTGTACGGGATCATGCGGCAAAACGAGGGCTATATCACGGTCAGAAGCGAAAAGGGCGAGGGATCGACCTTCACCATTTTTCTTCCCCGGGACCTCGCCGGCGCGGCGCAAGAGAAGCACGAGACGGCCGGGCAGGCGCCGGAGCATGACGGGGAAGCCGGGGAAACCATCCTGGTCGTGGAGGACGAGGACCACGTGCGGAAGCTCATCGTGCGCGCCCTCGCCTCCCGGGGATACACGGTCCTGGAAGCCGCCAACAGCAGCGAAGCCATCAACGTCAGCGCGCGCGAAGGCCGCCCCATCGACCTGATCCTGACCGATATCGTCCTGCCGGACATACCCGGGCCGCGGCTCGTCGAGAAGGTACGGTCGGACCGGCCCGGGATACGGGTGCTCTTCATGTCGGGATACACGGAACACAAGATCGCCGCGAACGAGGCGCCGGGAGACGGCATGCATTTCATCCCCAAGCCGTTCCTCCTGAGCGAGCTGCAGAAAAAAATACGCGAGGTACTGGGCGCGATGGTAACGTCAATAATTTTTCGCACATTCAAAGTCCTCGATCATCCGACCTAATACCCTAAGCAACAGAATCTATATCGATATCATTCAATAAAGTCATATTCAAATACTTTCTTGAGCTCCAGGTCG
>JAKJGD010000332.1 GCA_022704585.1 Spirochaetota bacterium
CACGAGCACGAAGATCACCGCCAGCGTCATCCAGAGCGCGTTGGAGAGCGAGGTCGAGACCGCGAGCGTGGGGCAGAAGCCGAGCCCGATGACAAGCTGCGGGTTGCGGCTCCATATTCCCTTCACAAGCTCTTTCCAGTATCTCATTGCTTCGCCTCCGCGCCTTTACCGGCCGCCGCGGCCCGCGCCTTGACGAGAAGGGCCATGCCCCGCTCCACGCTCCGTACCACGGCCTCGGTCGTTATGCTGGCGCCGGTCAGCGCCGATACCGCGTTCAGCGCCAGCAGGCTTTCACGCATTTCCGGGTTCCAGTCCCCGCGCCGCGCTATGGATATGCGGGCACCGGCGTCCACTCCCTTGAACTGGTTCTGGAACCAGGGAGTCAACGGCTCGTTCGGCAGGTCGCCGTTTGGAATGCCGCCGCGGATATGGTCAAACAGCGTCTCGCGGTGCGCCACCTCGACGCAGCGGTCGCCAAGACCGGGAGTCTCGGCCTGCTGTATGATGGAGAGCCCCAGTATAACGCCCTTCTCGTCAACCCCGACCATCGACTCGATGTCTCCGCCGTACCCGGCGCCCCTGACGATGAACGCGTATCCCTTCCGTGCCTCGCCGTCTTCCCGCTTCTCGCCCTCCCACCAGGTGAAATCCCTTCCGTCAACGGGGGCCGTGCGCGCGGGGCCGATATCGAAACCGGGCAGGACCAGATCGAGCGACTGCTGCTGCTTTTCCAGGGCGCGCTTCGCGATCTCTGGCGCGGTCAGCTTCTGGACCTGCGAGAGCGCCATGACGCATATGAACGCCACCGCAACGATGATCAGCGTCGGCTTGAGTATGTCCCGTATCATGGCCGCGCCTTCTCCTTCACCCCGAACACCCGCGGTTTCGTCAGGCGGTCTATGAGGGGCACGAAGGCGTTCATGATGAGTATCGCGTAGGACACACCCTCCGGGTATCCTCCCCACAGGCGGATGACAAACGTGACTATTCCGCACCCGGCGCCGAACAGGAGCATGCCTTTCCGGGACACCGGGGACGTTACCATGTCCGTTGCCATGAAAAATGCGCCCAGGACCAGGCCGCCGGACAGCAGGTGGAAGAGCGGCATCATCTGCCAGCAGGGACAGCCCGTTGCGTAATAATAAACGGCCGCGGCGGCGGCGACAGTGCCGGCATAGGCGGCGGGTATGTGCCAGGTTATGATCTTTCTGAACAACAAGAACAGCGCGCCGGCCAGGAGCAGGAGCGCGGAGGTCTCGCCGATGCATCCCCCGACATTCCCCATGAACAGCGACTTGAGCATTTCAGGCGACACGGCCATCTTGTACAGCGGCGCGGACCCGAGGCCGGCGTCCGCCAGTATCCGCGGGCCGTCCCTGAGCAGGCCCAGCGGCGTCGCCCGGGTCAGCGTGTCGTAGACCGCCGGGGGCAGCCCCCCGTTGTTCAGCAGTGCAGGCGACAGGACGTTGTCGCCGGAAAAGCGATGCCAGGCGGTCGTCATGTATACGGGCCAGGACGCCATGAGTAACGCGCGGGCCGCAAGGGCCGGGTTGAAAATATTGAATCCCAGCCCGCCAAAGAGCTGCTTGACCACGATTACGGCAAATGCCGATCCGATCGCGGCCATCCAGCAGGGGGCCCGGGGCGGCAGGTTCATTGCAAGAAGCAGGCCGGTTATCACGGCTGACCCGTCAAGGACCGTAACGGGTTTCCGGAGAAAAAGCCGTATAAGCGCCTCCGCGACAACGGCCGAGCCCACGCTCACCCCGATAAGAACCAGAGCCGGCATGCCGAAGAGGTATACGGAGAAGGCTGCAGCGGGCGCGAGGGCGAGCACCACGGACCACATGACTTTGTGCACGGACTCGCCGGAGCGTATATGGGGCGCGCTGGAGACCAGCGTCATCTGTTCCCGTTGTTCCTTCTCTTTCATGCTTTGGCCACCGTATCGGGTTTCGTTCTCTCCTGTGCAAGCTTTATGAAATGAGACAGGGGCCGGCGCGACGGGCACACGTAGGAACAGCACCCGCACATGATGCAATCGCGGGGGTTCAGCTTCAGGGCCAGGTCGGGCCTGTTTTTCTCCACTGCATTCCCCAGGTCGCAGGGAAGGAGATTCATGGGGCATGCGGCAACGCAGGCGCCGCACCGTATGCAGGCCGTGTATTCGGCGTGCGTTGCCTCTTTCCGGGTCAGGAACAGGACGCCCGATGTCCCCTTCACGACCGGCATGTCCAGGGACGGAACGCTCACGCCGCACATGGGCCCGCCCATCACGATTTTCGCAGGCTCTTCCACGAATCCGCCGCATTCCTCGACGATGTCGGCGAGCCGCATGCCGAGGCGGACCTTGTAGTTCCCGGGCCGCGCGATCGCCTTCCCCGCCACGGTCATGTAGCGGGAAAAGAGGGGCATCCCGTACGCCACGGCGTCCCGGATGGCGAGGATGGTGCCGACGTTCTGCACGATCACCCCCACGTCCATGGGGAGCCCGCCGGACGGGACCCGGCGGCCCAGCAGGCTTGCGATCATCTGCTTCTCGGCTCCCTGGGGGTACCTGGTCCTCAGCTTTTTTATAGCGATTGATTCGCGCGGGTTAAGCTGCGCAAGGGCTTTTTTCAGGGCGGACACTGCCGCTTTCTTGTTGTTCTCCACGCCGATCACGGCCGAGCCGATCCCCAGCGCGGCCAGGGCGATCCGCGTGCCCTCGATCACTGCTTCGGGAAAGGTCTGCATCAGCATGTCGTCAACGGTGAGATAGGGCTCGCATTCGGCCCCGTTCACGACGAGGGTATCGATCTTTTTCCCTTCCGGCGGCGACAGCTTCACCGCGGTCGGGAACGCCGCGCCGCCGAGTCCCACGACGCCGGCGTCGCGCACCCGGTCCCGTATCTGTGCGCCGGAAAGGTCCGTCCAGGCGCCCGTGGGCAACTGACGCGCGGATGCGGAGAACGAGCCCTCCGCCTCGATAATGACGGCCGTCTGCGGACCGTACACGGTCAGCACCGGGGCGATGTCGGCGACCTTCCCCGGAATCGATGAATGGACATGTGCGCTGATTGCGCCGTCGGCGCTTCCGATCAGCTGGCCCTCGGAGACAAGGTCTCCCTTGTTAACGACCAGCCTGGCGGGAGCGCCGACATGCTGCTGAAGCGGAATATAACAGGTATGGGGTATCGGAAGATTGATGAATTTCAGGCCTTTTGTGCCGGCTTTAGATTCGGGCGGATGTACGCCCCAGCCAAAGCGTGAAAACATCCCTACACATCCTTTGTAGAATATATCTCGTCCTTGATCGGCAGTTCTTTCCGCAGATTCTTGATATAGGGGAACAGCTCTCCCGATTCCGTATAATACTCACAGTCATCCATGATGCGGCGGGCGACGGTGAAAAACTTGTACAGCTTCTCTTCGCCGGAGCGCTTGACCCATTTTTTCTTGAGGCATTTGACCCGGAGAACGTAACGGTCGGGCTCGGATTCATACTGCCTGATCACGATGCAGTGCTGACAGTTAGCGCAGAATATCTTCTCTTTTGGCATTCGATCACTCCTTACGTATTACTCTATGATGAACGAGCGGTGTATTGTTAACGCCGACGGGTGCCGGTCAGCCCGGGTGTCCCGTCATCTTCATATCCACGTGCTGCAGAATCGATGAAAAAAATCAGGATATCGTTCTTGAATTTTTCACTAAGAAATATTACCGGTA
>JAKJGD010000333.1 GCA_022704585.1 Spirochaetota bacterium
CCGCCTCCCCTTCCCGCGATAATACAGTCAATGTCATGTTCCGGCCTGTTGAGCTCTTCGATGGCGCGGGCGATGGATACCGGAGCATCGGCCCCCTGTACCACAGCAGGAGCAATCACCAGCTGGATGTTCGGGAAACGCCGGAGCGCCACCTTGATAATATCCCGTACTGCCGCGCCCGTGGGCGATGTCGCTATTCCCAGCCTCCGCGGGAGGAAGGGGAGGGGCCTCTTCCGCGCCGGGTCAAATATACCTTCCTTCGCGAGCTTCTGCTTCAGGAGCTCTATACGACGCTGGAGGTCGCCGACGCCTTCGGGTCGGAGCAGGCTCACATTGATCTGGTAGCTGCCTCGCTTCTCGTACACCGTAATACTGCCCAGGGCATGGACAGTCATACCTTCCCGTGGCTTGAAATCAAGGGAGCGGTTTGCATACCTGAAAAACACCGCTGTGATGACCGCATCGTCGTCCCTGAGGCTGAAATAGATATGCCCGGACGAATGAAAAGTCAGGTTGAAGATCTCGCCTTTCACCCAGATATTATTGAGGTCGGGCCTCCCTTCCAGAAGCCTCTTTATGCTCCTGGTTATCTCGGAGACCGAATAGACTTTCTGTTGTGTTGAATCGTTCGTCATGGATTAGGATAGTACCTTTTTGCTTATGTATAAATCAATGAAAAAAGAAAGGATTTATCCCCCCGAATGATAAAAAAATTTGTCTTCCCAATATGTTGTTAATATATTATTTTAAAATATTCTTAAATTTTATACACGTGGAGGGATTGCAATGAAAAAAAATATGGGAACGGTGGATAGAATCATCAGGATTATACTGGCAATCGTAGTGGCCGTACTTTATTTCACCGGTCAGATTACCGGCATAGCCGCTATCATCCTGGGCATACTGGCCCTGATTTTCGTTGTTACGAGTGCGATAGGATTTTGCCCTCTGTATGTACCATTTAAAATATCGACAATAAAAAAGGAGGAAAAATAATTCAGGATTGCAGCTGTTTAATGTATTGCACGGTATTTGAGCCTGAAGTATTTCTCAAAACGGAAATCTGACGGTGATTTTCATTACACAAGAAACTGGTAGTCTTTTTCCCTGAAAAGGCGCAGACATGCGTTGACAACGTCCTGGTCATAATTCTTGCCTGCTTTTTGTTCAATTTCTTCAAGCGCCTCGGTAACACCGATAGATGCGCGGTAGGGACGGTGGGTCGCCAGGGCCTCTACCACGTCTGCCACACCTATTATCTTGGCGTCGAGAAGAATAAAATCGCCGGTTATGCCGTAAGGGTAGCCCGATCCGTCCACCCGCTCATGGTGCTGGAGCACGGCAGCGGCAACGGGCCATGGAAAATCGATGGAGCTCAGGATATCGAACCCGATGATGGGATGTATCTTTATCAACTCCCGCTCCGCAGAATGAAGCCGGCCCGGCTTGCTCAGTATTTCGGAGGGTATCGAGATCTTGCCTATGTCATGGACGATGCCGGCCATCCGTATGCCGTTTATCGTGTCGAAGTTCATGTCCATTTCAGTGGCAATGGCGCGGGCAAGGTCCGAGACCCGCTGCTGGTGGCCGGCGGTATAGGGGTCCTTGAAGTCAATCGTGCGCGTTATAGTCTTGATCGTTACATCCAGTGATTTTCTCAGGTTTCCCAGAATCTCCTGCAGGTCCTTTTCATATCCTTTCTCGTGCGTGATATCCAGCGCCGAGATGACCGCTCCCCTGATAATCCCCTGATCGAACACCGGGTGGCCGTTCACCTCGAACACACGATCCCGTCCCGTGCTGGTAATGCAGGAGTACTGGCTGTCGACAATCCGCATGCCCAGGAGCAGTGAGTGAAAATCCAGGTTGAGCCTGGACACATCATCACCGGAGCAGCGGTTTATAGCTGCGAAGGATTTTCCAACGCATTCCGAAGGGTCGTATCCCAGCACCCTTCGTATCGACGGCGACACGCGCTCTATGATCATCTCGCGATCAAGCAGGTAAATGATGTCGGTGGAAAATTCATAGCAGAGCCGATAGAATTCTTCATCGGTGATAGGGGGTGCGCTGTATCCTTCCATAGAATTGCAGGGTCTTCCGTTACTGGTAATTACTAGTCAATCAACCACCCCTGTCACGAGGTGACGCATGATACTATTAATTTCGGAGTCAGCAGTTTAAAAAGAGATAATTTTTTATCCAGTCAGGGCGGGCAGACAAATAAAGTTGGGCGATGGGTCAATATTAGTCCATTGTATACAATCATGCACGGTCACGGACCAGGAGGGACACCAGCCGGTCATGAATTTTTCCGTTTGAGGCCACTATTTCAGGGTACTCGGGACTAAACGGGCTTCCGTCGTACCGGCTTACTCTGCCTCCCGCTCCTTCCACGATGAGACTGCCGGCCGCCGTATCCCAGGGCTTCAGCTTCCCCTCCCAGTAGCCATCGAGCCTGCCGCAGGCGACATACGAGAGGTCGATCGCGGCAGATCCCATGCGCCTGGTGCCCTGTATCAGAGGGAGTATCCTGTTAAACTCTTTCAGATTATTGTCCGGTGATACCGCCTTGTCGTAAGGGAAACCCGTCGCAACCAGTGATATACCGATATCGTCCAGCGATGAAACCCGAATACGCTCCCCGTTCAGGAACGCTCCCTCACCGCGGGCGGCCGTGAACATTTCGTCGAGGAACGGATTGTAGACCGCACCGGCAACAACAGTGTTTTCTGAAAGGGAAAAAACGCCGATGGAAACGCAGAACAGGGGAAGGCCATGCGCAAAATTATTGGTTCCATCGAGAGGATCGACATACCAGAGATAACCGCCGTCCGCCTCCTTTCTGCTCCCTTCCTCGGCGATGATCGCATGCGATGGATATCGCTCCGAAATGCGGGCGACGAGAAAATCCTCGGACGCCCGGTCCGAGTCGGTCACCAGGTCCGTCCTGCTTTTATAGGATATGACTGTTTTACCTGATCTGAATCCCCTGAGGAGAATGGCACCTGCTTCACGCGCCAGGGCACGCGCGAAATCGGCAAATTCCGCGCGCATCTCAGATTTTGAACCCCATCCCGACCTGGAGGTTGAATTCATGATGCTCCGAATCCTGGTCGGCCAGCTCGAGGATCACCTTCTGGTACATAAAGAAATATTTTGTGATCTGTTCGTCAAACTTGAGGCCGATCACCTGCGAAATTGAATGGAACCCCGAAAAGGGACTGCCCTTGGTAAACTTGTTGAGGTTGAGACCGAACCAGCCCTGCCCGTTGGGCGCCAGGGTGTAGGGATCATCGTTTTCGAGGTCGCGCAGGTAAAACCGCTCGATCCATTCGATGGAGAGCGAGAACTTGGTGTTATCGCCGCGATAGACGAGATCGCTCAGGGTTATCCCGACGCCCAGGTCATACACGCCCCAGTAACTCGCAATGTCTTCGCTGTAATGATAGTAGCTCGCATACATCACCCGCCAGTCGACCGAATGGCAGAACACGTAATAATCGCGCGCGTGAAGCATCCCGTATATCTTAAGATACGACAGTGCCTGCCAGGAATAATCGATCTTTAACAGGCCGGTGTCAAGGGTCTTGCCCGTTGAGGAGCGCGGGTCCATCATCATCATCCGGGGATACCAGGTGATCCTGGTCTCTATATTGTCATTTTTGTACCCGAAGACGAACCCCACCTTCGTATCCCATAACAGATAA
>JAKJGD010000334.1 GCA_022704585.1 Spirochaetota bacterium
CAAGGGTGCTGATGCCGCCATTATCGTCAAGCAGGTGGGGGGGCAGGTGTCGGAGACCTCCGCCATTGAAAACTACATGGGCTATCGCCACATAAACGGCGTGGATCTTGTGGATAAGTTCCGGGAGCAGGTGCAGTACTTTACCATCGGCTATGATGAAGGGGCAGGAGTGGCATCGATCGAGGATGGGCCGATAAAAACAATCACGCTCGATGACGCGCGAAGCTTCAGGGGGAGGACTCTGATCATCGCTTCCGGCAAGTCATGGAGAAAGCTGGGGGTTCCCGGAGAGCGGAAGCTGACCGGCCGCGGAGTCGCCTACTGCACGATATGCGATGCACCGCTCTTCGCGGGGAAGAGGGTCGTGGTCGTGGGCGGTGGAAACTCCGGAGTGGAGGCCGCGATCGATCTTGCCGCCATCGCGGGGGAAGTCATCCTGGTCCAGAACCTTGACCGGCTGACCGCGGATACGATACTTACAGACAAGCTGGCCGCGTTCGGCAACGTCCGCTTTATGTATACAAGCCTGGTGAGGGAAATAATGGGAGAAAACGCCGTGACATCGGTGCTTCTTGAAAATACGGCGACCGGTGAGGTTATGGAAGTAGCCGCTGAGGGGATATTCATAGAAATAGGTCTTGAGCCGAACAGCGGTTTTGCCAGGGATATCGTTGAAATGAATGATGCCGGCGAGATAGTGGTGGACTGTGCGTGCAGGACAAGCAGAGCCGGCGTCTTTGCCGCGGGTGATGTCACCACGGTGCCGTACAAGCAGATCATAATAGCGGGAGGGGAGGGGGCGAAGGCGGCCCTTTCCGCATGCGACTATCTTAAAAAAACCGAATAAGGAGGCGCGCCATGGCTCTCTTTAACGACAAGGTCCGGAAGCAATTAAAGGATATACTCGACACCATGAAGGATGAGGTGCGTCTTCTCTATTTCACGCAGGGGATTGAATGCCAGGTTTGCAGCGATACGCGGAAGTTCGTGGAGGAAATCGGCTCCCTTGGCGGCAGGCTCACATTCGCAATCCATGATTTGGTCGCCGACGGCGCGCTGGCGGCGCGCTATGGAATTGACAAGATACCGGCAATTGTCCTGCTTGACGCAGGGGATAACGACCGGGGCATCAGGTTTTTCGGCCTTCCCGGCGGATACGAAATTAACTCCTTCATCGGCGCGATAATCGAGTTGTCCGGCGCCAGGGAGCCCCTCCCGGATGAAATCGCCCGGCGGGTGAAAGCGGTATCGAAGGATGTCCACATCCAGGTCTTCGTGAACCTCACCTGTCCGGTATGCCCATCGGCCGTGGCGACCGCCCACAGGCTGGCGATGGAGAGCGACAGGATCAGGGCCGACATGATAGATGCGAATGCCTTCATGCCCCTGGCGATAAAGCATCATGTAACCGGCGTGCCGAAGATTATTTTCAACGATAAACTCGAGCTCGTGGGAGCCCATCCCATGACGGCGTTTCTCGATACGATTGAAAAGCTCTGATGTCTCGTGTCATAATTCTTCTTGGTATCGGGCAGAAGTGAGCGGGAGAAACGGAAGACCGGCAGGCTCTGGAATTCAAAATTGATTTCCGGCAAAGCGCCGGCTGGTTCAGGACATGAAGATGAAAAGGCGGGGCCGCTTAAGAGTGCCCTTGTCCCGGGTACCGGGATATCCGTCAGGGTCGCGGTGCTGGTGTCGTCTGCGTTGCCGGGAAAGGTGATGCTGCCCCGGTTGTTCGCGTCGTCGGCGGCAACCGCGACACGATTGCTCGTTTTGCAACGAGTTTATTGATGATCAGAGGGTACCGCTTTTCATGCGCAGTGAGCGTGCGGGATCGGTTGCGGCGCCTATCTTTACGGCGTACGATGTCTTTGCTTCGATATCCTCGTCAGTTATGATATGGACATCGAGCAATCCCCCTGTTCTATACCCGGTTTTAAGGAAGTTCATCTCTGAAAGGCTCATACTCCATCCCTCCAGCCAGAGCAGGAGGTCTTCTCGCTGCTCCGGGGAGCCCTTGAAATGGATCAGAAGGTCAATGTCACTGCCCGGGCCTGCAGTCCCGTTAACCGTCGATCCTATGACGTACATTGACTTCACGCCAAAACGTGAGGGTTGAATCTGCGCGGCAATCTCTTCCGCCATATGCATCCGCCACCTCCAGAAATCGTCGGACTGCGGCTCGGCATCTTTCGGCTCTCTCACACCGGCGTCCTCCCGGGTGCTTGTCTCATTAATAAAGGCCAGGGCCTTACCTATATCGGCGTTGAGAAGAATTTTCAGCACCTGCCCGCCGGTTCGTTTGGGGACGTCAATAACCCGAATTACGTCCGAAAGGTGTTCGTATTCCGGCAGTATGTCCGGGAGCATGTTCTCGGAACTGGCAAAAAACAGCTCGTTGTATGTTATATCCTTTTCTTCGGGATAAAGAGGTATGTACCGGATCCCGGTTTCGACTAGGTCCTGGAAAAAGTGGGTGCCGAATGAAAGCTCGGGCGAGTAGCCTCCCTTGTTGGTCGAAATCTCGATAAGCGCGGCTGTATTGCAAATGTCGGCATAGGTTACCTGTACGCCGAGCTTGATATCGCCCCTGCTGCCCCATCGGCCGGGTCCCATGAGTATAAATTGTTTTTTAGGCAATATCATGTTGAGCCTGCCCACTACGCGCCCCACTTCCACAAGGGCCGTGCGGCTAGCAAGCGTCCCGTACCTGGACGGGTTTATCCATACAATATGCGTGATGTCCCTGATTTTTCCGTTTGAAATAAACCGGTCGGCAGTGAAAATGATTCTATCCTTCGGTATATCATGCGGGATGGGGCTCGGCGCAATGTCGCTTGTGGAATTTTGCGGCCTGCACTGGAGCAGGTAGAAATTGGACCCGTCACAGGCAAACTCTATGTCCACCGGCATGCCGAACCCCGCCTGCAATTCCTTGATGATGGAATGGACCTGTTTCACGAACGGCGTGCGGGATATGATGCCTTCGAATGTCGCGACGAGGTCGTCTTTCTTGAAGTTCAGCTCAAACCGTGAAGCCTGGTGTATGCTGCCGTCCCCGTCCCTGTATACCGATACAATCTGGTGGACCGCGGGTATATCGTCTCCGGCTGCCTTTAATAGCTCTGCCAGCGGCAGCGTTTCGAAGCAGTTCTTTTCCAGGTTTATTACATCGACGTATGACGGCGAATAATGGCGGATTTCGTCGGGATTGATGTTCACTCTCAGAGCCGGCTGACCGGGCGAAATCATGACGGGGTAATCATTGCTCACCCGGTCGACGGCGCGCGTGCCGAGGCCCGGCACAAGGCGTATCAGGCCGTCCTCACGTTTTAGCCTGGGGGACCATCTGAATTCGTTGTTGCTGAAGGCTATGCCTGCAAACGCGGGCATGAAATAGTCGCCGACCCTTGTTCCTACAACCTCCTGTATCATTATGCCCATTTCCTCATTCAGGTCTATAAGCCCCCTCTCCGCCCGGTAAATCACCGGGTCGGGAGCGTAGAGCGAGGCGTACACCTCGGCAATGGCGTCAAGGAGCGCGTTGAACCGCGTTTCCCTGTCCCCCTGGTTTGCCAGAAAGAGGCTCTTGTATTTGCCGGAAAATGCGGTGCCTATCCTGTCCTCCAGGAGGCTTGAGCTGCGGACAATAATCGGTTTTCCCTGAAATTCGTCCAGGGCGACCATGAGTCCTTTCCTGATCTCGG
>JAKJGD010000335.1 GCA_022704585.1 Spirochaetota bacterium
CACCTGCGACGTGTGCAAGGGGCGGCGATACAACCACGAGACGCTCGAGGTCAGGTACAAAGGAAAGAACATATACGAGATTCTGGAGATGACCGTGGAGGAGGCGCTCGGGTTTTTCGAGAGCATCCCGGCGGTCCGGAGCAAGCTGGACACCCTGAACCGCGTCGGGCTGGGGTACATCAAGCTCGGCCAGCCGGCCACTACCCTGTCGGGCGGCGAGGCGCAGCGCGTCAAGCTCTCCTCCGAGCTGTCAAAACGCGCGACCGGGCGCACCATCTACCTGCTCGATGAGCCCACGACGGGCCTTCATTTTGCCGATATCCAGCGGCTCATCGATGTGCTCCAGTCCCTGGTGGACAAGGGGAACACGGTGGTCGTGATCGAGCACAACCTTGACGTGATAAAGACCGCGGACTGGATCATAGACCTGGGCCCCGAAGGCGGGGATGACGGCGGCCGCATCGTGGCCGAGGGAACGCCGGAAGACGTGGTCGCGGTCGGCGAGTCGTATACGGGGCAATACTTGAAGAAGATGATCAAGCAGAAGAAGGCGCGCGGATAGGTCCGGAGCGCTTGCGGTCCTGTCGATAACGCGGCCTTCACATAGCGGGTGACATCCTGCGCTGGGCTACCCTTCGCTCGATGGCGCCTTCACCCCTCGGGTCGATCATCGATCCCCTCCTGTCCGGCTTTTTCCTCCGGTCTATGTGCCGTTCTTTCATGAAGGCGATTTCAGAGTCCGTCATGTCCTCGTACATGGCAGCGATCGCGTCGCGATAATGTTCGACTATCATGTTCCTCCTTATTTTCATCGTCGGTGTCAGCTCGTCGTTGTCGATCGTAAACTCCGGCACAATGGTGAATTTCTTTATGCTCTCAAATGAAGCGAGGGACCTGTTCTTTTCCTGTATCTCGTTGTGTATCAGGTGGATTATTCCCTCGTTGGCGATCAGGTCCTGCAATCGGGTAAAGGGAATGTGTTTGTTTTTCGCGTACTCCTGCACGTTCTCGGCATCCAGTGTCACCAGCGCGGTGAGATAATTGCGGCGGTCTCCTATCACGCAGAACTGGTTGATGTATTTTGACGTGATCATGAGGCCCTCTATCGCCGAGGGCGCAATGTTCTTCCCGCCCGAGGTAATGATCAGGTCTTTTTTCCTGCCGGTGATCATGAGGAACCCGTCGGAGCTGATCCGGCCAAGATCGCCGGTGCGGAGCCAGCCGTCGGGGGTGATCGCCTCCGCGGTCTCGGCCGGCATCTTATAGTACCCCTTCATGACGTTCCTTCCCCGTACCAGGAATTCACCGTCATCGGCAATGGACTGCTCGATGCCGGCGCCGGGCGTGCCCACCGAGCCGAACCGGAAATTGCTGATGCGGTTGACGTGGGAATAGGACATGTTCTCCGTCATGCCGATCCCCTCCAGGATGAGTATGCCCGCCGCGTGGAAGAACCGGGCTATCGACGGCTCGAGCGGGGCGGCGCCGCTGATGCAGAACCGTATCCTCCCTCCCAGGGCCTCTTTCAGCTTGCTGAAAACGAGCCTGTCCGCTATGGCGTACCTTATTTTCAATCCGGCGGGAATCGGGTTACCCGCGATGATGCGGTCGCTGACCTTGTACCCCGTATCGAAGGCCCACTTGAAAATTTTAAGCGCCAGGCCGCCCCTGGCCTCGGCGCCGCTGACGACTTTCGAGTAGACCTTTTCGTAAACCCGCGGTACGATGCAGAAGAAGTTCGGCCGCGATGTTTTGATGTCTTCAATGATCGTGTCCATGCTCCGGCAGAACGTGGTCGAGATGCCCTGGTATATGCAGGTATAGGTTATCAGGCGCGCGTAGATATGGGCCAGCGGCAGAAAGAGGAAGGTGTCCTCGCCGGGCCTGAGGTCGCTGCTCATGACCACGGACTGCACCGTGAAGGTGGCATTGTCATGGGTAAGCATGGCCCCTTTCGGGACACCGGTCGTCCCGGACGTATACACGATGGTTGCAATATCGTCAGGATGGACCGCGTCGATCATGGCCGTGAGCGTGTGATCGGGGACGGACTCGCCAAGGGACAGGAACGCGTCATACGGGATGACCGGACCGTCACCCTCGTAGGTCCCATTCATAAGGATGATCTTTCCAATACGCGGAATATCATTCCGCACCTGGAGGAGCTTGTCCAGCTGCCTGGTGTCCTCGGCAAATACCAGTACGGAATCGGAGTGGTTGATGATATACGCGCAGTCCTTGGCCAGGTTGGTCTGGTAAATTCCCACGGTGGTGGCCCCGATGCTCATGATTGCCTGGTCGGTAAGCAGCCATTTATAGCTGGTGTAGCTGAGTATGTTGACCTTGTCGCCCTTCTTTACGCCCAGCGCAACAAGGCTTTTTGCCGCTTTCCGTACCTGTTCATAAAATTCCCGCCAGGTTACGGATTCAGTCCGCCCGGGCGACGGGATCCAGGAAAATGCCTTCTGATCCGGTATTCTTTCAGCTGTTTCCGTGAGCAAAGCATGGACATTCTGGTAATCTTTGAATTGCATGTGATTCCTCCTTCCATATTTTTGGCATGCAGGGAAAGAACACCTTCCGGAATTCTCATTAATCTACTATAACATTATGAAACAGAATGGATTATGTGGTTATAGTATAACATCTGTGAGGGCGAATATCAAAAAAATAGTTCGAAAATGTTAAAAAATACGGATAACCTGCTGCCGGCATAAATATCCATGGCAGGCGCGGCGGTACGTTCGGCAGGCCTTCAAGATAAAAAATAGTTGTTTTAATTCCCGGCCTGTGCTGAATAGAAAAATAACTCCGGTTTTTGCATGTCTTCGTGACACGTATCAGGCGATGGTCCGCATGTGTGCGGATTGTCAAAATGACATGATAGCAGAGGTGCGTTATGATGAGAAATATGAACAAAACGGCGCGCGGCATCACCTGTGTTGCTGCTGCGGTTTTACTGGTAGCCGGCTGCGGCTCCCTGTCGAAGTCAGCGATCAACGGCAGCATCGAGGGCGTGAAGAAATACATGGCGAAGGGGGAGAGCGTCAATGCGGTCGACCGCTGGGGCTGGACGCCCCTGCTGTGGACGGCGTACTACAACTACTACGACGTGGCGAAATTCCTTCTCGAGAACGGCGCGAACGTCAACTTCAGGTCGAAGAAGTCGTACGGCTCGATCGATGAGAAGAGCACGGCGCTGATAGTAGCCTCGTATTACGGGTTTGACGGCATGGTGCGCCTGCTGCTGAACCACGGTGCGGATAAAAGCATTGAGAACGTCAAGGGCATGACGGCGATGGACATCGCCACACAATATAACATGACCGCCGTTCTCGATCTCCTGGGCAACGCGCCGGTCCGCAAGGCAAAGCCGGTTCCGGACGAAACCACTGTTGACGCGCCCCAGACCCAGACTATCATCCTCACGGACGGGAGCCGGATCGTGGGCAGGATCGTGTCGCAGACGCGGACGACCGTGACGGTGCAGACCAGGTACACGACCATGACCATTGAGAAAAGCAAGATCAGCGAGATGAAATACAAGTGACCGGCGGGTAGAGGGCCTCACCCGCGCGGTTACCTGATGCGGATAGTGACGATGCTCCCGGTCGGGACCTGGACGACGCCGGCGGTTGTGTGTATCCGGGCGACCCTGGTGTCCTGGTAAATCACCGCTCCAATGAGGACCGAGCC
>JAKJGD010000336.1 GCA_022704585.1 Spirochaetota bacterium
CGGATAGCCCGCGTTGTAGCGCTCTTCCAGTATCGGGACCTCCTCGAACACGGGGTAGAGGCAGAACGCGGCGGCAAGCATATCGCGGAGATAACCGGTGCTGAATATGCGCCGGCCGGACGTTCCGCCCTGGCCCAGCATGGCCACCGGAAGCTCGCGGAAGGTCTCGATCCGCGCACTGCCGCACATTTCGCCCGCAAGCTTCACAACGCTGTCGTTCTTGAACACGTGGTCCGTCGGGAAGGTGACGTCCAGCAGCCTGCTCATCCGGTCCTCGGAGAAAAAGTGGTCCATCCGCTTCCTGAACTCGCCGCCGCTTCCGCTCACCAGGGAGAGCGCGGCGACGATATAGGCGTAGGAAGATGCGTACAGGAGGTCAAAGGTCGTTCCGGAGCCCTGCATCGCTCCGAACAGGCCGCTGAAATAGAGCGCGTTGAGCAGGCCCGTTTCAAGAACCAGTGCCCGGTTCTTCTTCGTCACGAGCGAGACCAGAGGCGCGAGAGCGTCCCCGCCGGCACAGCGCCGCAGACGCTCGTACTCGCCGGATGACGGCGGGTCGAATTTCGGGAGCGTCAGTCCGCCGGGAAAATCCCTGATGTCGCCGGCGTGGTATTCATTCAGTACGTAATAGACGCGCTGGCCCTCACGGGCCGATCTGTCGAACACCTCGTGCAGTGAGCGTATGTCCTTCCTGTTCTTCACGAGCGTGAAGACACGGTCGGACAGGCCAATGACGCGGTCCCTGAGGCCCGGGTCATCGTCGCCGCAGTCGATCACGATGAAACGGTATTCCTTCGACAGCATGAACAGGAGCGGCGACAGGATATCGGGATTGACCTTTACCTTAGAGCCGAACGCGACGTTGACAAGGTCAAGGCCCTCATCCACCGGCTCGATCCGCCCGCGGATGATCTCCTCGAAGGAAGGGCCGTCTTCCGCCCGGTGCGACAGGGGGGCGGTGATTTTCTTCTCGAAAAAATTGAACACGCTGTTCCCCGCGTATGACAGGTCGAGGATGACCGTTTTTCCCGCGCCCTTCAGCGAGACGCCCATCAGGGAAGCAAGGAGCGATTTGCCCGCTCCGGGCAGGCTGCTGTACGCGGTTATGATCCTGGTAGTACCGCCAAAATACTCTTTCCCCACGTCGGAAACGTCAAAGCCCATCCTGTCGATGATCTTCAGGTAGCCCCGGAGGCACCGGTATGACATGAGCAAAAATCGGAACATGTCCTCCGCGGCGAACATCAGGATCGAGGAGTCCACCAGGGCGCGGATCCTTCCCGCCTGGCGGTTCTCGGTGAAGGGGATCGTGCCGAAAAACGAGCCCGGCGCCAGGTACACGACGTCCGTGTTGCCGGTCGACTCTATCTCGAAGATCCCGTTGACGACGACATTGAGGGAATTGATCTTCTTCAGGTCGAACCGGTGGCCCTTCTTCACTTCGGCCAGTTTCCCGATCGCGCGGAGCCGGCGCAGCTCATCCTCCAGGCAGTGCCTGAAAAGCGGGATGCGCGGAAGGATGGTGCCGATGACGTCCATGGTGCGGGGTCGCTCAGAACTTTCTCAGCATGCCGACCAGCTCGTTCTTGCCGTACAACTCAATGGGCCGGGTGTTTGCAAAATCGATCGCGCTCTGCGAGAAGTCGCCCGTGCTTATGACGATGATCCGCGTCACGTTTTTAGCCTTCATGCTCTCGTGGAGATTCCGGAGCGTTTTATCCTGTATGGTTTCCGTGTCGCGGAAGATGCGGATCAGCCGGTTCGTCTGGCGGGTGTTGCGCCACTTTCCCTCGCTCTCGGTCCCGATGATCTCGATCTCCGTGTCGCTGATGATGTTGATGTCGGTGATGTTGAAGTTCATCGCCTCCACGATCTTGCGGCAGGTGTGTTCGAACTGTGACAGGCCCGAAATCAGGAAGTCCTTCATCCGGTCGTCCTGCCGGAACTCGGCATAGTTCTTGAGCTTGGCCTGGACGTCGCGGAAATTGGGCTTCACCTCGATGATCTTTTCCCACTGGTGGATGGCAGAGTGGAGGTCCCGGGTCTTCTCGTGGCACTCCGCCAGGTAGTAGCGGAGGCCCAGCTCGGTGTCGCTCCCCTTGCGGGCGAACTTCAGGCCGCGCTCGAACTCCATCATGGCCTTGGGGAGCATCCCCTTCTGCATGTGGCACGACCCCTTGGCGAGGAAGCACTTCACCTTGAGATCCTCGCTCTTCTGGGCGATGTCGAATTCCTTGATCGCCCACTCGTAGTCCTGCATCTGGCGGAGCACCAGGCCCAGGAAGTAGTGGGACCGGTAATTGAGCGGGTCGATCTTGATCGACTCGATGAAGCACTGCTTCGCGTCCGGGTAGAGATTGGTCTGGTAGTATATCTGCCCGAGGTAGTAATGCGACTGCTCGTGGCGCGGGTTGAGGGCAGCGCTCTTCTTTAAAAATGTGAGCGCGCGGTCAAGCGTGTTCGTCCTGAAATAGATGGAGCCAAGCTCAAAGAAGTTCTGGAAATTGTCGGGTTCCAGCTTGGTCAGGATCAGGTACTCATTCTTGGCGTCGTCGAAGGAACCCTGCTCCTGGTATAGCTTTGCGAGTCGTGAACGGACATCCACCTCAACGACCTTCTCGCTGTACTTGCCGTATTTCAGGACCTGCCGGTATTCCACAATGGCGAACTTGACGTTGTTGTCCCGCGCATAGGCATCGGCGAGGAGAAAGTGCGCATAGCTGTTCCGGTCATCCTTTTCAAGTATGTCGGTCAGCTTCTTGATTGCCTGCTTGATCTGGCCCGCCTCGATCATCTGGGCGATCTCATCGATCCGTCTGGGGAGAACGAAGGTCTGGAGCGTATAGACAACGATCATCGCAAGCATGATAACGAACAGGAAGACGATTACATAGGTGAATATCATCGAACCATCATACCTTCAGGTGGCGTTATGCAAATGATAGTACGGAACGCCATTTCTGTCAAGATTGTATTTTCCGGCGTCCGGCCGGAACCGGCACGGAAAACCTCAGTATATTATCGGATTATCGGTACATAAAGTAAACTCGCGGTTTGTCGCAGGAGTGTAATTTTTGGGATCCCGGAAGCCCCGCGGTCCCGGCAACATTATTTATCGGGTTTAAAAAATAATATTGACAAAAAACGACCCTTCAAATATCTGAAAATTTCCGAACCGGGGGCGTAGCTCAGTTGGGAGAGCGCTTGAATGGCATTCAAGAGGTCAGGGGTTCGATTCCCCTCGTCTCCACAGTTAAGGCAGTGAATAGTTAATAATGTATAGTGAATAATTATTGTAAAAAATCCGCTCTCAGAGCGGATTTTTTTATGTATGTATCATGAGAATGTTATAGCAATTAAAATACAAAACCGCTCCTTCGGAGCGGTTTTATTCCTTAACTATTCACTATTCACTATTCACTATTCACTTTTAACTGTTAACTATCCACTGTACTTCTTCTCAAATGTGTTCCCGTGTATGGTAACGATCTTCTCTATATAATACCGTCTCTTGCCGGCAGGGATGACCGCCTCTGCCGTTTCCCCCGCCTTTTTGTTCTGAAGCGCGTTTCCTATCGGTGAAGAGAGGGAAATCTTCCCGGCCGATGGATCGACCTCGTTGGGCGACACGAACACGAATTCGATCCTGTCGTCGGAATCCAGGTCTATTACGGTAACGGCCGCGCCGAATCCA
>JAKJGD010000337.1 GCA_022704585.1 Spirochaetota bacterium
CCGCGTCGTGGTCCATGATCCAGAGCGTGTCCGATGCGCCGACATAGAAAAGGCGGGCATATCCCGTGCAGGGGATACCGCGCACGATCCACCGCATAAGCCCGGTCTTCTCGACGCGTCCGAGACGGTATTCGCTCTCCTCTTCCCACAGCAGGGCCGTGGTGTCATCGGGCATTCCGGCCAGGTCCACGAACTCGTTGATGTCGAGGGGCAGCATGGCTTCGGCGTCCCCGAGGTCGATGATAACGTACCATGGGCGTGCGGTCTTTACCGGATGGAGGCGCATCCATATGTCGTCCGGTACCAGGAAATCACCGTTGCAATAGGCGCACCGTACGGTGCGCCTGGATCCGTCCAGGGGCAGCGGACTGCCGCAGTGATAGCAGAAGATGGAGATGGATACCGCGCCCCGGAGATCCTCTTCGTCCTCTTCGGGCGCAATCTCATCCACAAGGAGCCGCGCGAAGGGCAGGACCCTGTCGAACCATTGGGGCGGCCTGCGAACGCTCGATATCGTTCCGCACCCAGTGCAGGTGGAAACGGTATCGCCCTCGTCGACGATTTTAATCAAATCACCGATGTCCCGGGCTCCATTGCATGTCCGGCAGCGCGGGGCTTGCTGCCCGAAACTCGAACGATAGCTGCCCATACCGGCCATGATGCCGGTCGCCCAGGAATCCGAACCCGGTTTCATGCTGGCTGCTTCCAGGAGGCGGGGCGTCGCCACCGTCTGCCAGATTCCCACCGGCATTTCGGCAGTAGAGTTGCAGTGCGGGCAGAGGACGCTCTCTGCGGCCCGGTTTACCGGCAGGGGCCGCTCGCACCGGGAGCAGGTGATTGACAACTCCAGAAAAATCGATTTCATTGACATGTGTCCGTAACCTTCGATTCCGGGAATTACCGGGTTCGGGAAAAACACCCGCGAGCATACATTCTTCATTCATGGAAGTCAATTATTATTGTTGTATTATTCAACGGTCTTCCGGAGGGGAGAAACGGACGGTGCCGCAGCTTTCAGATGGAAACGGCGAATTTCGTAAGTCGGAGGGGTAGTGACAGGGCCGGCTGCGCGTCTTATGAAATTATACCATTTCGTTCCAATCGACCCTGGTATTTGATGAATGGATTGTAGTGTGCCGGGGATACAGGCTTTCGCCATGAAATAGCACTGAATGTGTGTTTGGTGATAATCAAACCGGAAATTTTCACGTGCCCGACCAGAGTATATATCCCGGATGCCGATTCGATTCAGGACGGAAGAGGGCCCTGTCTTGGCCCATGCTGCGCCGAGTCTCCTGACGCCTGGCGGTGCGGTACCGCTTCCGCTTAATGAATCGTGGGACCGGTACTGATTTTTTTTGCAGCTACTCGTACTTCATCGTAGTTGTTCCCGGCCCTGATACAGGTCGCAAAAGCCCGGTCTTCGGCCTCTTCCAGGCTGGAAGCCTTCAATTCGGTTTCCAGTAAAATCTCTCCGCTCTTCCTGTTTGAACATGTCGTGCTATATGTGGATGTACTATCGTTCATTTTATTCCTCCCTGTGAACTCCCGGAGCCAGCGCCTCCGATAGTATAGTTATTTAAAATATACTAAATTACCGTACGGTTGTCAAAAATATTTTTTTGAAACAACTACGTGTAAATCGCAGGGAGGGCCTCAGTGTCCAATACCGGCTTGACAACCCCCGGTTTCCGTGCCTACACTCAATGCAAAGGCTTCTATCTCCGTGAAATGGGAGGAAAACACTATGGTCATCGACTGCCATTACCACCTGGATGAGCGTTATCTTGCTATCGACGAGCTGATAAAAAAGATGGATGAAGCCGGGGTGGAAAAGACCGCGCTCATGGGAGCGCAGATTGACCCCTACCCGGAGCCGTCGCGGTTCCTGATATCGCTGCTCCTCCCGATGCTCACCATCCGCGCCCTGCGTCCTGTCGGGAAGATGTTTATCGCCAATTTCACACAGAACGGCATCAAGCTCATGGGCAAGGAGTATCCTCTTTATATCGACCCGGACAACGGCCCGGTATTCGACGCGGTGAAAAAGCACCCGGACCGGTTCCTGGGGTGGATCTTCGTGAACCCGCATGGCAAAAAGGACCAGGTCGTCGAATTCGAGAAGTGGAGAAAGATAAAGGGAGTTGCCGGCGTGAAGGCCCACTGCTTCTGGAACCACCACACCCCGATTGAGCTGAAGCCGGTGGCGGAGAGGCTCGCGTCCGCAGGCCTTCCCCTCATCGTACACCTCGGTTACGGGCCGGAAGGCGACTACGGGTCGCTCCTTAAAGCGGTGCCGGAGCTGAAGCTGATCATGGCGCACACCGGGTTTCCCGGCTACTCGGACACCTGGCGCGAGATCAAGGGCCGCAAGAATGTGTTCGTGGACCTGTCGCAGACCAGCTACGTGAGTCCCGGCACCCTTCGGGCGGCGGTGAAATATCTCGGCGTGCAGCGCTGTCTCTTCGGCACGGACGGCCCCTTCGGGTTCCGCGGTAAAGACGGTAAGTTCGATTACGGCCTCATCAAGCGGAGGATCGAGGCGGCCTTCCCGGACGCCGGGACAAGGCGGAGGCTCCTCGGCGACAACTTTCGGGAGATCGCCGGGGTGCGGTAAGCGGTGTGGAGAAGAACAACTTGACTCCGCATGGTTGACGGGATATGCCAGGCCATGGAACCTGAATTAAAAAGCCTTGTCATCTGGTATGTGCTGTTCGCCGGGGTGCTCCTGCCGGTCAATGGATATATCTTCATGCGCGGATGGCAGACCCTTCCGGAGAAGCGGGTCTTTCGCTGGCCCTATGCGGGCCTGTATCTTTTCCTGTCACTCTCGTACTTTGTTGGAAGGGCCATTGAAAAGGTGTCGATCTGCGCAGCCAGCGATGCGCTTTTCTGGACCGGCTCGTTCTGGTTCGGCATCATGCTCTACCTCTTCATTGCCGCGCTGCTCGTCGACGCGGTGCGCCTGCTGAACAGGTTTCTGCCGTTCCTGCCGGAGAAGGGAACGGCGGGGTACGCCAGGGTAAAGCGTGCCGCTGCGGCCGGCGCCGTCGTTATCACGCTTGCCGTCCAGTCGGCGGGTTTCTTCCATGCGCGGGAGACCCGCGTTACCGGGCTTGAGCTCGATATCCCCAAATGGGCCGGCGGCATGGAGGCCCTCACCATCGCGCTTGTCACGGACATCCATCTGGGGACCATCATATCCAACGGGCGGCTTGCCGTCATGGTGGAGAAAGTCAACCGCCTAGAGCCGGATATCGTCCTTCTTGCCGGCGACATGGTCGACGAAGACGTCGCCCCCGTATTGGAGAAGAATATGGGCGAACTGCTAAAAAATCTCCGCTCCCGGTTCGGCACCTACGCTGTGACGGGAAACCATGAGTACTATGGCGACGTGGAGGAGACCTGCCGCTACCTGGAACGGAGCGGCGTCACCATGCTGAGGGACAGGGCGGTGAGGATAGGGGATTTCTTCTACCTCGCCGGTCGTGATGAAGCCACGAAGGAGACGCAAACAGGCGGCCGCTGTCTTCCCCTCCCGGATATCCTGCGCGGCGTCGATACGCGGCTCCCGGTGATACTCATGGACCACAACCCTGCCAGGATACGGGAAACCAGGGGGAGCCCGGTGGACCTGTCGCTGTCCGGCCATACGCACGACGGGCAGCTGTGGCCGATCGGCCTCATCACCC
>JAKJGD010000338.1 GCA_022704585.1 Spirochaetota bacterium
CAGAAATGCTCAGCAATGAAAGAAGCGCTGCTATCACCATCGGCACTACCCCACCACTCGTCCATGAACGGCCTCCCCTGACGGGGAGCTTTCCCTTGCCGCACGATCCCCTCCACTTAAATAATAACGCCGATTGCATGCGGCAGTCAAGCGCTTGTCGGAAAATGGGACCCGATCCACATAGCTAAAAAAACAGTTTGCAGGCTGACGGTTCCGGTGACAGGTTATAAACAAATACGTTACCGGGGGACGACCCGGCAGCACCGCAGCGCCGCGGGGTCGGACAGGCCTGCCCCGGCCGCAGGGTGGCTCTTCATGTTTATCACATGATGCCGAACTTGCCCCGGAGATCCTCAAGCGCGATGTGGAACCCGCTATCCGGCATACCCCTGTCGCTGTAATTGGGTACCGCCACCCAGCGGTGGCGCTGGTCATCGGGGATCATCACCTCCATGTCGTCAACAATGGCATTGTGCTCGATGGGAAAGCCGCACCGGCGGAGGTCCTTGACCGTACCCCCTGCACCGCGCGGCCACTCGACATACTCGTACCGTTCGCAAAACTCGGCCGGCACCGCCCCGGTTTCCAGCAGGCGGCCGAACACCTCTCCGGCCTGCCCCGCGGTCAGAGATGTGTAAACGAATATCCTGTCGAAATTGCGCAGGCAGAACCCGATGAAGCCGGCGAGTCCGGGCCGGGGGTGCCTGCTTCCGTAATCGGTCACGAGCGTGCCCTCTATGTCCAGGGTTATCGCGCACTCCTGGGCGGCCGTGATCCCCGCAAGGGCGGCGCGCGCCGCGCCGGCGGAAGCGAACCGTTCGCCCGGGTCAGCGGCCAGGCACCGCTCGAAAAACGGGAGGTACTGCCGCGGGATGGAGCGCAGGCCGGCAGCCTCCCCGAACGTTGCCGCGGGGCGGCCGCCGAGCATCCGGGAGAACACCACGCCGAACGAGTAGAGGTCGCTGTGCGCGGAGGGCGTGCCTCCCGCCAGCAGCTCCGGCGCGATGTATCCCTCGGACCCGACCCTGGTGCCGCCGCGCAGCTCGCCCCGGTCCCGGAGGAAATCCCACGCGATCCCGAAATCGATGAGCCGCACCCTCCCCTCGCCGTCGAACAGGATGTTGTCCGGCTTGATGTCGTTGTGCGCGATACCCTGCGCGTGGACGTCTTCAAGGATCTCGAGCAGGCCCAGCGCGACCGCCCGGGCCCGGTCAAGCGGCATCACCCCGCGGTCTTCCAGCACATCGCCGAGCGAGCCGCCGTCAGCGAACTCCTCCTCGTACACCAGGCCGAGGCGCTCTTGCACGACGCGCGCGGGCTTCACCACCCCGCCGTGGCCCGCGCCGCGCGAATACTTCTCCTCGTTTATGAAATGCCAGTAGTTTTCGTCGAACCCGGCGCCGCGGCTCTCGAACGTCTTGAGGACGATGGGGACGTTCCTGCGCCGGTTCCAGGCCGCGTATACATCGGACATGCTTCCTTTCCAGATGACGCCCTTGACCGCGTACTCGCCCTCCACCAGGCCGTCCGGATACCTGACGCCCGGGTCCCTGATCAGCCCGAGCGCCGGGTCCCCGGCAGCGAAGGAGCCGGTGTGCGGCCTGCCGGCCATCGGCAGCTCGATCGCGGGCGAGCCCGGAACGCCGTCTTCCACGTAGCGTCCCGCGGTCTCCCGCGCGGACCGCAGCACCATGAAGCTCCCCAGCGGCCGGTGCGGATCACGGCGCCATACCGCCAGCGGCCCCAGGGACAGGTAATCGCCGTTCTCCGTGTCAACCAGGATCGGCGTACCCTCATCGATCTCCCCTGCCAGGCTGTCCGTCCAGATGAAATATTCCACCCGCTGGCCCAGGAGCACCCGGAAGCCGTCGCGCTCCCGGCAGGCGATCCTGTACCGGCACAGAAAGGCCGCCGGCTCAAGCGCATCGAGGAGCGACGCGCGCGAGTCGCGGTCAACCGGGCCGGTATACATACCCGCGTGCCTGAGGAGAAGCACCGGCGGGGGCATCGATGCGAGCGGCCTGAATGCTTTCAGGTCCGTTTCGAGCTTGAAATCATGGGTGGCGGGAGGACCCGCGGGTGTCGAGGAATCGGTCGTCAGGTAGAGCGCCTGGCGCAGCGCCGCGATGAACCGTACGGCCGTGGCGGCGCACCATTCGATCTTGTTCCTGATTTCAGCCGGGTCCCGGGCGTACAGGATGGACTCGTACGATCGCGACAGGGGCCTGGGGAGCCGGTATCGTGCGGCAAATTCCCGCTCGTATGCGGATTCTTCCGGACGTGGGTTCATGATCCTGTTCTCACGGGTTATATATCCGCCTGCTACGGCTTCGTCAATTGATAAAACTGCGCCCTGTCGCTCTGACCTCTGATTTTCACTAAAATATACAAAATATTGTTATTGTATTATTTACTGGTTATAAATATATTAATACGTAAAATGATCTCGTCAGGCCTCAGTTAACGGGAGGTTTTTGATAAATACTAATCCATTCAGTTAGCCATTTTTAATGGTATAAAGTGATACCATAACCGGTGATCATGGAATATATTTATAATAGAAAATCATCTATAAGAAGGGGAAGAAGGGACACGATTTCGCCTTTTATAACAAAAGACATTCGAGGAGGCAGTTATGATACAATTCACGCAAGAGCAGATTAACCAGCTTGACAAGTACTTTTACGAGCCCAGGAACCTCGTAGACCTTTTTGAAGGAACAGCCGCGAAATGGGGGGACCGGCCTTCTCTCGGGCAGAAAGACCCGAACACTAGGCAGTTCGTATTTCTTACCTACCGCCAGCTTGCGGAGCGGATAGACAACCTGCGCGGAGCCCTGAAGAAGCTCGGCCTCCAGAAGGGAGAAACCGTGGGCGTCATACTGAGCAATTCAATCGAATGGTTCGTTCTGGAAAACGCCACACACGGCCTGGGCGGCCGCTTCATCCCGATGTACGAGAAGGAGCTGTTGAAAAAATGGAACTACATGGTCAGGGACAGCTCGGTCAAGTTCCTGTTCGTGAGGAACCAGGCGATCCTTGACAAGGTAAAGGGATTCACCGCGGACTGCCCCGAGCTGAAAGAGATATTCGTCGTCTACGGCGAGGGCGAGAAGTCCCTGGCGGCGCTGGAAAAGATGGGGAGCGCCAACCCGACGCCGTCGTACAAGCCGCACTGGAGCGAGATCGCCGTCATCATCTACACCTCGGGCACGACCGGAGACCCCAAGGGCGTGGTGCTCACCCACGGCAACCTGACCCACTGCTCGCAGGCCGGGTACCGGGTATATCCCGAGCTGTGCGAGAAATCCGTGGCCCTCTCCATACTGCCCTGGGCCCACTCCTACGCCATCAGCGGCGAGCTGCACAACTTCATCCAGTTCGGAGGCTCGATCGGCGTCATGGAGTCGCTGGACACGCTGACCCAGGACATTCAGGCGGTGCGGCCCACGCACCTGATCGCCGTGCCCCGCGTATGGAACAAGATATACAACGGGATACAGATGGCCATGGAGGAAGCCGGCGGGATCAAGAAGAAGCTTTTCGACGCGGCCTGCGAAGAGGCGAAGAAGTGCCGGGGCAAAAAAAAGAGCCTGAAGCTCAGGCTCCTCGACAAACTGGTATTCGACAAGGTCCGCGCCCGCTTCGGCGGCCGGCTCATCGGCTCGCTCACGGCCAGCGCGG
>JAKJGD010000339.1 GCA_022704585.1 Spirochaetota bacterium
TCCGGTAGCCCACGGCGAGGGCAGCTTTTTCGCGCTCGACGAAGTGCTGGCCCGGATCGAAAAGGACGGGCTGGTCTCCATGAGGTACGTACGGCCGGACGGGGCGCGGGCCGGGGGAGAATTCCCCTTCAACCCGAACGGCTCCATGAACGATATCGCCTCGGTCAGCGACAGGTCCGGGAGGATCATGGGCATGATGCCGCACCCGGAGCGGGGAATGTTTTTTACGCAGCGTGACGACTGGACATTGAAAAAGGAGATGTTTGCAAGGGAAGGCGCGTCCATGCCCGAGACGGCGGACGGTTTTAAGATTTTTACGAACGCGGTGGAGTATTTTAGCCATTAACGACATATAGCTCAGCATGTAATCATATGGAGAGATAAACGGGCATGCTGAGCATGTCGAAGCGTGACCCGTTCTGCAGGGCCACCCTTCGGCAGGCAATCATGAGCCTGGCGGGCGAACGGGTGGCCCTTCTTGTTGGCGGGTACCGGCTCCCGGGCACATGGGGTGAAATAATTTTATCAAGGAGCGGGCATATGAGCATTAACTACATTCAGAAGTATCCCTCGGTAGAGGAGATCCTCGCGAACCAGCCGGTCGGCGAGGCGCTGGCGGAGATCAAGAGAAAGCGCGACGGGGAGATACGGGACATCTTTACCGGAACGGACAACCGCCTTCTCGTGCTCATCGGCCCCTGCTCGGCGCACCACGCCGAGTCCGTGTACGAGTACGTTACCAGGCTTTCGCTTCTGCAAGACAGGGTAAAGGAGAAGCTGGTCCTGGTCCCGCGCATCTATACCAACAAGCCGCGTACGACCGGCAAGGGCTACAAGGGGATGCTGCACCAGCCGAACCACCGGGACAAGCCGGACATGGCGCGCGGACTGCAGGCGATCAGGGAGATGCACATCAAGGCGCTCCAGCTCTCCCGGCTTCCGGCGGCGGACGAGATGCTCTACCCCGGGAACTATCCCTACCTGGCAGATATACTCTCCTACGTCGCGGTCGGGGCGCGTTCGGTGGAAAACCAGGAGCACCGGCTCACCATCAGCGGCCTTGACGTTCCGGCCGGCATGAAGAACCCGACGTCCGGAGACCTGCGCGTGATGATCGACTCCATCTACGCGGCTCAGCAGCCCCATGTCTTCGTGTATAACGGGTGGGCGGTCGCCACCAGCGGGAACCCCCTGACGCACGGCGTGGTCCGGGGCTCGGTGGACCGGTACGGCAACCATTTCGCAAATTACCACTACGAGGACCTGGTCGTGCTCGCGGAGATGTATCTCGACCGCTCGCTGACAAACCCGTCGATCATCGTGGATACCAACCACTCGAACTCGGGAAAGAAGTTCCGGGATCAGCCGCGTATCGTCATGGAGGTGATGAGGTCCCTGCGATATTCCGAGCTCTTGAGGAAGATGGTGAAAGGATTCATGATAGAAAGCTACCTCGTGGAAGGGGCGCAGGACCCGTCCGGGGACGAATTCGGCAAATCGATCACTGATCCCTGCCTGGGCTGGGAGGACTCGGAAAAGCTGGTGATGCAGCTGGCCGATTTCTGATAGGTCCGCAAACGTTTCCGGACCTATCAATGCGGGGGGATGGGGTGCGGAAAAGGCGACGGAGCAGGAACCCTACGACAGGATCGAGATGATTTTTCTGAACACGGTTTCCCCGTCGCGTGCACCGTCGACCTGCCGGAGGAGGCCCGCCGTGCGGTAATAATCCAGCACGGGCATGGTTTCCTCGGTGTATACTCTGATCCGGTTCGCCACCGTCGTCTCATTGTCGTCCTGCCGCTGGTACAGCTCGCCGCCACAGCGGTCGCACACGCCTTCAGTCTTCGGGGGGCTGTTCTTCACATGAAATATTGCGTTGCAATTCCGGCAGGTGCGGCGGCCGGTAATCCGTGCGGTGATCTCCTCGCCCGGGACATCGATAAATATCGCCGCGGTAATCGCGTGCCGGTCTCCGAGCTTTTCTGCCTGGTACTGGGTCCGGGGAAACCCGTCCAGGATGAAACCGCCGGGGCAGTGCGCGTCGATGTGAGCGAGCACCATGTCCGTGATGAGCTCCGTCGGCCCGATCTCGCCCCGGTCCATGTACTGCTTGATCATCTTCCCGAACTCGGTGCCCGCGGCCACCTCGCCCCGCAAAATGTCCCCGGACGAGAGGTGGGGGATCCCGTACTTTTTTGTGAGCAATGCCGCCTGCGTACCCTTGCCGGAGCCGGGCGGTCCTATGAGCACGATCTTCATTGGTGTTCCTGTCAGTAGGTTTTTTCTTCGACCTTGCCGCTCGGGTCGTAGAAAGTCCATTTGCCGATCCTGGCATCGTCTTTATACGCGCCGCGCTCTTTCAGCATGCCCTGCTCGTCAAAATGCTCCCAGGGCCCGTTTTTCTTTCCCGCGGAATATCGGCCCGATGCTTCGCGTTTGCCGTTGGGGTGGAACGTCATCGAAGCGCCGTGCCTGACGTCATCCCTGTAGTAGGAGTTTTCCCTGGTGTTGCCGTTGTCGTAATATTCAAAGGACTTGCCGTTTTTTTTGCCGTCCTTGTAGAATTCCTCGATCTTACCGATGCCTGACTCGTAATAAGACATCCTGCTGCCGTTCATAATGCCGTTTTTAAAATTCGTCTTGCATAGGAGTTTACCCGACCGGTAATATTCCTTCATCTCGCCGTCCGGCATGTCGTCCTTGAAGGGGACCTCTGCCAGGACCACGGTTCCGCCGGTACCTTTGAAGTACATTTTCCAGAGGCCGTTCTTTTTTTTGTTGGCCACCGGGCCTTCAGCCATGAGGGACTTGTCAGGCCAGTATACTTTATAGAAGGATCCTGTTTCGTTTGGTGATACGGTGATGCTCCGGGCCAGGTCCAGGGCCCCCACTTTGACATTCTCTTTTGATTCCATGCATCCTATGGAAAGAATAATAGAGCACAGGAGTGCCGTGGTCGTTATTCGTAACATGTTCTTCGTTCTCCTTGTCGATTACTGGTCCGTAGAACCTTTACTGCGTGACCGGGGGTCATACAGGCGGTTATTCTGCCATACTTCCTTAAAAAAGAGCCGGATGGCCATTATTATCTTATTTGTGCAGATAATAATCCCATACGTTACCAGCAAAATAGTGACTTTTCACATAAAAATCGTTTTTATATGGAGATTTTTATCCGAAAATAAAATGAGTGAAGGATATTCTTTTAATCTTTTGCTATTAGTCAAACGTTTTTTGGATATAAATCGAGATTAACATAATTTATATTTTGTACAGGGGTGAATTATTATGATGAGATCATTGTGGACCGCTGCTTCCGGCATGGTGAGCCAGCAATTCAATATAGACACCATATCGAACAACCTTTCAAACGTCAACACGACCGGCTTTAAAAAGATGCGTGCCGAATTTGAAGACCTCATCTACCAGACGCTCCTGATGGCAGGTACCCCGGCGACCGAGGTCTCGGAGGTCCCCACCGGCATACAGGTGGGCCATGGCGTCAAGGTCTCCGCGACACAGAAAATGTTCTCCCAGGGCTCGCTGCAGAGCACAGAAAACAAGCTCGATCTCGCGCTCGAAGGCGAGGGCTTCTTCAAGATACAGCTCTATGACGGCACCTTCGCCTACACCCGCGACGGCTCCTTCAAGATCGATTCGAACCGCCAG
>JAKJGD010000340.1 GCA_022704585.1 Spirochaetota bacterium
GGCCTCCGCCATTGCGCCCAGGTCGACCCGTTCGTAACGCATGTCGGCCCGCCCCAGGCGGGACAGCTTCAGGATGTCGTCTATTAACTGGGCCATGCGCATGGTCGCAGCCCGGATCCTGCCCAGGTAGTCGCGGCCCGTGTCGTCCAGCCGCTCCCGGTAATCTTCAAGTATGACCTGGCTGAAACCGTCAATGGAGCGAAGGGGCGCGCGCAGGTCGTGCGATACGGAGTAGGAAAAGGACTCAAGCTCCCGGTTGGACTCCTCCAGGCGGGCGGCGTACCGGCCCAGTTTATCGCGCGCATTTTTTACCTCGCTGAAGTCCATGACCGTGGACCTGCTCCGGAGGTACCTGCCTTCCGCGTCACGGATGGCGGTTGCGCTGACAAGCACCGGGAGGGTGGTCCCGTCATGCCTGATAATCTCGAACTCCATGTCCCTGATGAACCCTCTTTCCTTGAATTGCGGAAAATTCTGGAGAAAGAACATTTTACTCTCATCCGTGACAAAATCTGTAAAGGCCCGCTTACCGACCACTTCCCCGCGACTATACCCGAGCCATTCCAGCTCCGTATCGTTTATCTCCACGAACACGCCATTTTCGTCGAGCGAATGGTATCCGCAGGGAGCGTGGTTATACAGGTCCTCGATTCGGATGGCGTTCTCGATAATAGAAACATTGGCTTCCTCGAGCATGGCAGTGCGCTCGCGCACGCGCTCTTCCAGGTCGCGGTACAACGCAATGCTGTCCAGCGCCGTTCCCGCGGCCTCCGCCAGGGCCTCGATGAGTCCTACCTCCTCGCTGTCCGGGCGGTAGCGGCTGGCCCAGTAGCATCCTATCGCGCCGATAGGATCGGAACGCCGCATCGGGACCATGATCATGCTTTTCACAAATGTTTTTCTGTACGCCTCCTGAGGCACGCGTTCATCGTTATACACGTCCTCAATCACGGCGGTCTCCCGGTTCAGGATGGCCCAGCCGCTGGCGCATTGGGACAGGGGGAATCGCTGTCCCTTCCACAGCGGGCCGATCGCGTCCTCGTCAGCGTAAAAGCACCGGTCGTCCTCGCGGAGAACGAAGGTTACGCCGTCCGCGCCCGCGATGCTGCGGGCCGAATCCCGTATGATCGCCATCACCGCATCAAGGTCACGGGCCGCGGCAAGCCTGGTAACCGCCGAGCTGAGGAGAGAAAGCCTGCTGTTGAGCTGCAGTATCCGGACTTCCGCCTGCTTGCGCTCGGTGATATCTGAAATGATGCCCACAATGGAAATGACGTTTCCTTCCTCATCAACCATGCGCCTCCCGCTGAGAAAACCCCAAAAATCGCTTCCATCCGAACGGACATAATGACGCTCATGCGATACCGAATCGACTTCGCCGTCGATCAGTTTTTTCATTTTATGGTTCCCGTCGCTTTTCTCATCGGGATGAAGATGCCCAAGGTAGGCTGAATCGACAAGCTCATTCATCGGAAGATTAAACATGTCCGCCATTCTCTGGTTCGCAAATACTATCAACCCTTCCGGGTTGACCATGATGATCCCGGCCATGGACGCGTCGAATATCGCATGCAGCCGCTCTTCACTCTCGCGCAGTTCGAGCTCCGCTTTTTTTCGCTCGGTGATATCCATGACGGCCCCGATGATGGTAACAAGCGCGCCGGTTTCATCGTACTGGCCCTGGAAAGTGGAGTGATAATATCCGATGCTCCGGTCAGGGCGGAGAAAGCGCTGTTCATACTCGCCCTTCTCATGCGATTCAATCGCCCTCTGAATCAATTCCTGGTCGCGCCTGTTGTCCTCGGGCCAGGGCGACAGTGCCTGTATCGAATCAATGCGCGGCGTGAACTCCCGCGGATCAAGCCCGAATATCCTGAACACTTCCTCGGACCACTGGACGTCGCCCGTTTTTACATCCCAGATCCAGTACCCCATCCGTGCCATTTCCCTGGCTTCCGCAAGCCTCCTCTCGCTCTCCTGCAGCGCCTCCTCGGTGCGCCTGCGATCGGTGATATCGCGGGCAATCCCCAGCACGCCGAGAAGCTGTCCGTCGATGCCGTACATGGGCGTCTTGATGGTTTCCAGGAGCGCCTTGCGGCCATCTGACGCGAAGGTTACCCATTCCTCGTTGACCAGTGGTCTGCCCGCATCCGCAGCTTTCCGGTCGTGCTCGCGGAAGGAATCCGCCAGATCCCCTTCCACGAAATCGTAGTCGGTTTTACCTACAATATCCGCTTCTGCAGCGCCGAAAAAGCTTTCGAATTTAGGATTGCAATTCAGATATACGCCGTTCGGGTCCTTCAGCCAGATGAGATCGGGAATGGTCCCCACCAGCGTGCGCAGTCGCGCCTCGTTCTCGGCAAGCGCGAGCTCGGCCATCTTGCGCTCCGTCACGTCCCAGACGACGGATATCACCATGTTGTTTCCGGGCAGAGGTATGTTCCGCCCCGAAATATAGGTAGTTTGTTCTCCGGCGCGGGTAATCGGCACGTCAGTCCAGTACATGCGACCCGGGTCGCCGCTCATGCTGTCTTCGATGACCCTTCTTTGAATTTCCTTCCTGAATACGGGATCCTCGTACACCGCTTCCCAGAACCCGTCCGGGTTCTTGAGGTTTTCACGAGTTGTCCTGTACAAAGCGGCGAAATTATCGTTCATGTAAACGAACCTGACGTCCGGCTCGATCGTATTCACGGCGATGCCGACCGGCAGGTTGCCCAGGACCGTACGCGTGAACTCCTCGCTCTCGCGAAGCGCCTGCTCGGCCCGCTTGCGCTCGGTTATCACATCGAACACGGCGACGAAGTATTCCCGCTCCGGGCTGTACACCGAAACGAAAAACCACATGTCGAGCCCGCCAACATACGATTCGAAGCTTTCAGATATTCCGGTTGCCGCGACCCTGGCGTAAATCTCGAAAAGCTCCGGATTATCCTTCCGAATGCCGGGTATGAGGTCTGATACCTTTTTCCCGACAACGTCGTTCAGGCCGGTCAGCCTTTCGAAAGACGCGTTAACGTCGAGATAAATAAAATCCGAGGGCACGCCGTTGTCGTACAGCATTTTGCAGTACGCGAACCCGTTCAGCATGTTCTCAAAGAGGGAGCGAAAACGCTTCTCGCTGGCTCTGAGCCGCGCTTCGGCCCTGCTGCGATCGGTTATATCGTTGATGCTCGACAGGATGACGCGCTCCTTTTTCAGGGAGAGAACGCCGGCGGAATACAGGCCCGTCATGACCTCACCGTTCTTTTTTCTGAAGTTGAACTCGCGGCCGGAAATAATCTTTCCTTCCATGAGCTCCCGCATCACCGCGTTGCGTTCCCCGGCATTCAACCACAAATTGAACCCAATAGAAGAATCGTCCATCGCCTCCTGACGCGAATACCCGGTTATCTCCACAAAGGCCTCGTTGACGTCTATGAATTTCCCGTCGGCCGGCCTTGTGATGGTGATCGCATACGGGGAAACCATGAAGACCCGGGAAAACTTCTCCTCGCTCTCGCGAAGCGCGTCGGCGGCGGCTATCCGGTCGTACAGGTCCCGCTCGCTCTGCCGCCGCCACAGGAGCCAGGTTCCGAACCCGGCTCCGGAGATGAGAGCAATCATCACGATCAGCATCAACCAGAACCGCTCGCGGACCGGCTC
>JAKJGD010000341.1 GCA_022704585.1 Spirochaetota bacterium
TGGGTCGCGCTACCCGGCACTGCCGTGCCGTAGCCGATCCCAAAGGTTATGTCGAATCCCGTTTTTGGCAGCTCGATGAGCGAGCCAGGAATCTTCGTAGTCGCGTCGCTCCCTCAGTAGATGATGTACGACGTAAGGTCGCCTTCGTCAACTGCTCGATTAATGGTAGCTGACCCGCCTGCAAAAAATTCATTGCGGTCGAGGTCGTTGAACACGAAACCCTGCGCCAGATTGGCTGGCGCCAGGCCGGTAGTGAAAGACCACACGTAATCGGCGGCGAGCGGGTTACCCGCGAGGTCGGTGACCGCGGACGTGACCGTAGCCGTGTACGTGGCGCCCGGCAGGAGCGGGAGGTCCGGCGTGAACGCGTAATCCGGCCCCGGGCCCACGTATGCCACCGTTCCTGAAACCGGCAGCACGCCCATGTGAAGCGTGAAGCTCGCGGTGGTGATAGTCCCCGAATCCATATCCTCGTCGAAGCTGACAGATATCGGAGCGGTGAGGGACACGTCAGTGGCCGCATCCAGCGGATCGGTGATGTCGATGTTCGGCGGCGTGATATCCGCTCCCGTGCCGGTAGTGAAGGAAAAGACGTAATCAGACGTTAACGCGTTGCCCGCAAGGTCCATCACCGCGGTTGTGACCGTGACCGTATAGACCGTGGTCGGGTTAAGATTGGCCGGCAGGGACATGGTCGCGATATTGCCGGTCGTGGTATAGGTTGTTCCGGATATCGGGATGCCGGCTTCTTCAATGTAGAAAGACGTGTCGTCCACCGTGGCCGGGTCTATCGCCTCGTCGAAAACGACCTGGATGGTGGTGCTCACGGAAACATTTATGTCAAGGTCCACCGGCGAAGTGCCGGTGACCATAGGTGCGGTCACGTCAGGACCCGTCCCCGTGGTGAAAGTCCAGGTGTAGTCCGCTCCGAGGGTATTGCCCGCCATATCGGCGCACCCGGTCGTCACGGTAGCCGTATAGGTAGTAAGCGGAGTTATCGGCTGGCCTATTGCGAAAGTCGCGGTACGATTGACCAGGGACACGGTGCCGAGCACCGGTGTCGCGCCGATGTACAGGGTGAAGGTCGTGTCGTTTATGGTGGCAGGGTCCATCCGCTCGCTGAAAACGACGATGATGCTGGTCGGGTACGCGATGCCGGAGGCGCCATCGGCCGGGGTAGTGTTCGAGACAAGGGGCGGCGTGGTATCGGGAGTCAGGCTCAACGACATGAACGATTCGAGTGGGTTCGATCCGCTCTGCAAGCGGTTACATCCGGACAAAGCCAGGACCGGGAGCAGGATTAACGCCATGAGGGCTATTGTTTTCTTTGCAGCTATCATTTCATGCCTCAGCATATCTGGAACGTATCATGGGGTTACAATGTCAGGAACATCGATTTCATCTTAAATAGTTTATAGCCGATGCCTATCATTACTATTATATATCGACAGGTACAATATAATGCAAACTTTTTCATTGGCTTTCTGTATTATATTAGCAGTTTGCTGAAAAACAGCAAACTGCTAATGTGGTACAGGATGTACCGCCATTTTTCGAGGCGTTTGCCGAGAAAAATGTGAGGTTTTAAGAATTCACTTCTCAAAACCGACCCTGAAAAACTCCATGGATGGAGTTTTTCAGGAAACTGTTAGGTGATTTTGTTCAGGAAGACGCATATCGAGGACGGCTGTTCGCGGGATGCTAACCGGTCCGGATGCCAATTGTTCATCCGTAATGGCGATAACTATCTGTTTCCCGTAATTTTACACCGGCAATGTACGCTTCCCCCGGGGCCCCCACAGCACGGCCTTCCTACCCGATCCGGTAGCAATTTCTCCGTATGATCTCATCTTTCATGGCAGGGGTGAGATCGTTAAAGTAGGCGGAATAACCCGAGACCCGCACGAGGAGATTGGGATAGCGGTCCGGGTGGTCCCGTGCCTCTATCAGCACCGACGGGTCCACGACATTGATCTGGGCCTGCATGCCACCGCGCCGGAAAAAGGTCCTGATGAGCGCCGCCAGTGCCGCCCTGCCCGTCTCCCCCCGCAGGGTATGGCTGTCGAACTTGAGGTTGTAATTCACTCCATTCGCTATCTCCGTGAAATCGATCCTGTTGGTCGAGTTGATGAGCGCCGTGGGCCCGTTCCTGTCCATGCCGTTCACGGCCGACACTCCCGACGCGAACGGCTCGCCCTTCCTCCGGCCGTGCGGAAGCGCGCCGGTGACCCGTCCGAAAAACTCGTGAGCGGTAACGGAATAGAGGCCCGGCACGTAGCGTCCGCCGCGGGTCGAGAGGCCCGCGGCGCGGAGCGCGTCCGTGTGCGCCCGTATGACATATACGGACCAGCGGTCCGCCTCCTCGACGTCGTTGCCGTACTTGGGCAGGCCGCGCAGGTAGTCGCGGTCCCTCTCGTCGGGGATGTTTGCCTTGAGGATGGCCGCCAGCTCCGGAAGGGTGATCCTCCGGTCGGTGAACACCACTTTTTCGATCGCCGCGAGCGCATCGCCGATATCGATGGGCGCGGTGTTCTGCACACCCGAAAAATTGTAACGCGCTCCGCCCGCCGTTGAGCATACGCCCTTCTCCAGGCAGTCGCCCAGCAGCATGCTCGTCAGCGGCGTGGGATGGTGGCGGGTGTTGGCGCGCTCGATCGCCTGCAGATCCCGGATGAGCCGGTCCGTCATGCCCCCGAGCTGCGCCTCGAAGGCGGAGCACACGTCGTCCATGGACCGCATCCGCGAAACGGGCCTGGTCCGCGGCCCGGTGCGCAGCGGCGACCCGAAGCGACGGCCCCTGTTGAGCGCGAGCTCCAGGCAGAGGGCCGTATTCATCAGCGCCGCATCGGTCGAGGAGAAGCTCTTCCCCTGGCTGACCGGCTCCACGCACCCGACAGCGGTATAGTCCCGGGCGTCCGCGAGTGAATAGCCGTGCTTCACGAGCGTGGGGATGATCACGTCGTCGTTGTACAGCGCCGGCGAGTTGCTCCCGGCTGCCAGCACCTCGTAGATCATGTCAAGGTACCGCCGCGGCGATTTTGCGTGCACCCGCGCGTGGTAGTTGGGCTGGCGCATCCTGAGCTCTTCCATTATCTCCAGGAATATATAGCTCAGCTCGTTCGTCGCGTCTTTCCCGCGGGCATCCACACCGCCCACGGTCACCACCTGGCCGTTGAACATGCCGCCGTGGAAGCCGGTCAGGTGCCGGGAAAACACCGGGATGATCTCGGACATCTTGATTGAAAACGCGGATAGTATCTCCTTCGCCCGCGCCCTGGTCAGCCGGCCCGTCCGCAGGTCATCCCGGTAATAGGGATACAGGTAGCGGTCCATCCTGCCCGGGCACACCGAGTTGTCCAGGCTCTCCAGGTTGATGGCGATCTGCGCGAAGAAGAGCGACTGCACGGCCTCCTGGAGCGTCCGCGCGCCTTTTCTGGGTACACGGCGGCATACTGCCGCAATTGCCAGCAGCTCTTTTTTTCGGACGGGGTCCTGTTCCGCAAAGGCCATCTGCGAAGCCAGCTCCGCGTACCGCTCGCCGAACATCGCAAGCCCCTCCGCGATGATCCTGACGCCCTGGTAAAAATGCCAGCGGTCGGTACCCGGCACCGCGCCTTTCTCCAGGGACCGGACCTCGGCCACA
>JAKJGD010000342.1 GCA_022704585.1 Spirochaetota bacterium
CCGCCGCAAACACCACGGCGTACAGGAGCATGCCCATCGAAACGTGGTACAGTGCCGGAGCCCACTGCCTGCCTCTCATCAGGCCGATGCCGCTGATCAGCAACAGCGCCGATGTCAATGCTTCAGCCACGACCAGCGCGGCCGTGCCGGCGCTTCCCTCATCAATGATATCGCGCGCGGCGCCGGAAATGAACAGGAGCGCCCAGAGCAGCATCATGCATGCTGAACTGATTATCCCGTACAGGGCGGACACTTTTTGCAGTTTGTCCACTATTTGTTCCTCCGGTTTTCATGGGTTCGCATGCTGGCGGTTAGCGGGCGCTATGTGCCGGCCGCAGTGAATTGATTTATAACTGACACGATTATAAAACAGCATGCATGCTGTTGTCAATTGTTTTTAGGAGCGCACCCTGCGCCGGGAGGTGTTTGAATGGATGCACCGACAAGAAGAAAAGTGAAGCTGCTCCTGGCCGTTATCACGGCCCTTGAAAAGGCCCCCCTCCCGGTCAGGCTGGTGCTGAAACCGACCGCCAATGCTCCCGTCCTGTCAAAAAAATAAAAGTGCTGATCCGGGCCTACAGGTCCGCTATCCGCCAGAGGCCCAGGCTTTTGTCCGCATAGGTCCCGCCCCCCTCGGTGCAGCGTTCGTTGACGAGCTCGAGGGGCTGCGGCAGGTCAAAGGGGGCCTTCTCGAGATTGATAACCCGCCAGTCGCCGGTCACGATGTCCCGGTTGCTTTCGCATTCCGTGAAGGTCGTGGAGAAAAGGTAGCGGATGCCGCTTCCCCGAATGACGGACAGCGCCTTCAGGACGTCATCGTTCGACAGGTGGACCAGGCAATCCCGGCACAAGAGAAGGTCCGCGTCGGGCAGGGGGCCCGCGGTGATGTCCAGCACCCGGAAATCCCGGGCCGCGCTTCCGTGCATCTTCCTGTTGAGTGCTATTATTTCCGGCACGATGTCGCCGCCGATATACCGGTCGATGTCCAGATCCACGCTTTTCATCCAGTTGAAATCGCCGCAGGGAAGGTCGAGGAGCACGCGGACGCCGTACGCGGAGACCAGGCGCTTCAGCGCGGCGGCGACCTCCCCGGTCTGGCCGCCGTCGGAGCCCTGGCCCGATTTCGATGATCTGCCGCTCCACAGGTTAGATTCATAGATGCGTGTGAACACGTCCCCGGTCGTGTACCGTATCCCGCGGTCAGCCAGTTTCCGGAAATACTCCACGTCGAAGGGGAGCGGCTCTCTCGGTTTTTCCATGATGCGTATCCTGCTGCGCTCGCATGCGGCAGTTACACTATTATTGCCGATGGCGGTTTTGCAAGAAAATTTCAGGTTTTTCTTCACAGAGCGGCTTTCGACGGGGCAGGGGCGTAAAAATGCTTGCAAATCCGGTCATGGGGTGCACTATACACGGATGTCATGGACCATGCTGCACATGCGGTGCCATTCCCGTCCCTCGACAGGCTCGGGATAAACTCCGGCGGGAATCCAGTGAGTATGCGGAACCGGTCTCATGAAAATATTTCACCTTACAGGATGATGGCTCCCCGCGTTCGCGGGGATGACGGCTGCAAATCCATAAAGCGAGGTGCTGTATGAAGGTACAACTTCCCTGGGGCTCCGGGACCCTTGCCGTTGACGTTCCCGATACGTGGGAGATGGTCTACCCCGAGCGAAAGCCGGGAAACAGCAGGAAAAAGGCGGACGAGCTCGACCTTGTACGAAGCTCGCTCGCAAAGCCCGTCGGCGCGCAGCCCCTCGCGAAGCGGAAGCTGAAGGGCAAGAAGATCGTCATCATCGTGGACGACAACACGCGGCCCACGCCGGTCGAGCGCTTTTTCCATCTCATACTTGATTCCCTGAAAAAATCGGGCGCGCTGCAGAAAAACATCCTGGTGATTCCCGCTCTCGGCATCCATACACCGATGAAGGAGCACGAGATGGCCGCCAAGCTCGGGCCGCGGAACGTGAAGCTGGTTCGCTGGGAAAACCATGACGCGTTCAACCTGGAGAAAAACCACTATTTCGGCACCACGAGCAGGAACACGCCGGTGTACCTCAACCGTAACCTGAAGGATGCCGACCTGGTCGTGCTTGTCGGCGTGATGGAGCCCCACCTCTGGGCCGGGTTCGGCGGCGGCCTGAAAAACATATTTCCCGGGGTCGCCTATTCGGAAACGATCGGGGTCCACCACGGGATACTCGCCGAGCCGCCCTACCGCGTCAACCGGGTCGGCATGATGCCGGAGGAAAACTCCTTCCGCACGGAGCTGGAAGAGGTCCGGCGGATGGTTCCGGCCGACATTTTCTGCATCAACGTGGCGATCAACCAGAACCATGCCATAATCGCCTCCTTCGCCGGTGACCCGATCGGGGCGCACCGCGAGGGAGTGGCGTTCATCGCGCGCGAGCAGGGCCTCCGCATGGACCGCCGGGCGGACGGCATTCTCCTTAACTCGCACCCCTTTGACATAAATTTCAAGCAGGGGATGCGCTGCGTGGGGAATTCGCTGCCGGCCCTGGCCCCGGGCGGCGCGGTGATGGCCTTCATGAGGGCGGAGCGGGGCCTTGACGATATCACGCCCCCGGAAGACTCGAAGCCGCTTTGGCTTGCCAAGCGGGTCCTCCGGCTCGCCGGGGCCTCCCGCGTAATGAAAGTCCTTGAGAGCAGCAAGAAGGGACTGAACCCGGAGGAAAAGTTTCTCATCTACTACTCGATGCAGCTCATGCGGGAATATGACTTCTTCATACACGCGCCGACGCTTACGGCAGAGGACGCGAAAAAGCTCGGATTTTACGTGTACTGCGAGCGCCCGGAGGACGTGATACGGCATGGCGTGAAAAAAATCGGAAAGCGGGCCAGGGTAGCGGTGTTCACCGAGCCGGGCGTGACGTTTCCAATCGTGAGGTGATAGCAGGGTATGGCGAAGTTCACCCTTGACAGCAGCCTGCTGACCGGCATCGCGGAAATCGACGGGCAGCACCGGGAGCTGGTAAAGCGGATCGAGGAGCTCGATGTGGCGATTTATAACAATACCGCCAGGGTCCAGATGGTCATGATGATCGAGTACCTCGAGTCATATGTGGGCAGGCATTTCGACGCTGAGGAGGAGATCCTGATGAAAATCGGCTACCCGGATTTCTCCGCCCATTATGAAGAGCATAAGAAATTCCGCGAGTGGTTCAGTCAGGTATTGCGGGAATACAAGGAAAAGGGAGCCGATAACTATCTGGCCATGGATATTAATCGTGAGATCGGGAAATGGTTTGATAATCACCTGATGGTAACCGATGCGGCCTACATTCCTTACCTGAAAAAAGCCGCCGGTTCCTGACGCCGGCGGCGGTCAGCTGCGCGGCTTCAGGCGCTCGATGAACTCCCTGGCGTTGCGCACGTAATGCCCGGCAGCGTGGAGAATCTCGGCAGTCTGCTCGGCCGTTATCGGGCGGACCGCTTTCGCGGGGGAGCCCAGGACGAGCGAGTTGTCCGGGATCACGGTTCCTTCCAGCACCAGCGCGCCCGCCCCGACCAGGCAGTTGCTCCCGATGATCGCCCCGTTCAGCACGATGGCGCCCACGCCGATGAGGCTGTCGTCGCCGACGGTGCAGCCGTGGAGCATGGCCTTGTGCGCGACG
>JAKJGD010000343.1 GCA_022704585.1 Spirochaetota bacterium
GCACGCTGACCAGCATGCCGAGGACCAGGCCGAGCAGGCCCAGGCTCATGGCCTCGTACATCACGATGAAAAAGACGCGGGAGGGCCTTGTGCCGATGCTCTTCATCACGCCCAGCTCGTGGAACCGCTCGATGATTGACATGATAAGCGTGTTCGCGATCGAGAAGATGACCGTGATGAACACGATCATGAAGATGACGAACATCATGGTCTCCTGGAGGGTGATCGCGCTCACGAGATCGGGCGCCATCTCCTTCCAGGTCTGCACCTCGAGCGCGGGGTCATGGATCGCGGCGGAGAGCCGCCCGCCGGTGACCTCCACCGCGTTCAGGTCCCGCGTGCTCATGACGATCTCGGACACCGCCGGTCCAATCCCGCACAGGGCGCGGAGCCGGTCGATCCCCACGAATACCACGCCGCGGTCGAACCCGCCCATCGGCGTCTCGAAGAAGCCGGCAACGCGCAGGCCCGCGCCCACGACCTCGTTGCCCGCGTCCTGGAACATCAGCACCACCCGGTCGTCCAGGTATACGTCGAGCTTCTCTGCCAGCGACTTCGAGATGAGCAGCTCGTCCGCGGCCGGGCCGGAGAGAAAGCGGCCCTCCTTCTTCAGCATATAGTCGTAGAGTTTCGACACGCCCTTTTCCCGCGCAGGGTCAATGCCCTGAATCAGCACTCCCCGCGAGCCCTCGCCGGACCGGATCATGCCCTTGATGGTGACGCGCGGCGCCCACGCCCTGAGCGAGCCCTCGCGTTCAAGCGCCGCGTACACGTCCGGGCCCGGGAGGAAGCTCTTCTCCAGCTTGATGTTGTTCCTGAATCCCTTCCGGTGCAGGGTGACGTGCCCCAGTGCCGTGTTGATGGTGTTGTCCACCATCTGCTGCGTCAGGCCGTTCATGAACCCGGTCAGCATGATCATGGCCGAGATGCCGATGGCGATGGACGAGATGACCACGAGTGAGCGGCGCTTCTGGCGCCACATGTTGCGCCACCCGATAATGATGAAGGGCGCGAGGCCCGATATTCGTTCCGAGAGCACCATGGTTCCCCTCACAGCTTTCGTATCGCTTCGATCGGCCTGAGCCGCGACGCGTACCGTGCCGGGATTATGGTAAACAGGATGCAGACCGCCAGCATGATGCCGGACGTGTTCAGGATGTTCGATGCCTCGAGCCGCGCGGGGAAGGTGGTGATGGACACTCCCCATACCTTCATCTGGCCGGCGAGGCTGGAATAGTCGAGCGGGTGGCAGGTGAAATAGAGCGCGAGCGCGCTTCCGAGCATAGACCCGAGGAGCACGCCCATGAGAGCGATCATGAAGGACTCGGCCGCCACCATGCGGCGGATCTTCTCCGGCCTTGTGCCGATGGCCATCATGATCCCGAACTCGCGGACCCGCTCGTACACCGACATCTGGATCGTGTTCATGACCCCGAACGCGACGATGGTGAAGAGTATGAACTCGAAGATGTAGGTGCCGAAATGCTTCATGTCTATGAACTGGACCATGTCCGGCATGAGCTCGTCCCAGCCCATGATCTCGAGCTTCTCCGTTCCGAGGGAGCGCCGGAGCAGGTCCCGCGTCTCCTCCATGGTCATGCCGTCCTTCAGCCTGATCGCGACCGAGTTGACGTAACCCATCATGGTGAAAGTCTCCATCGCCTGCGCGAGCGGCATGATGACCAGGTTGTTGTCGTATTCCGGGTTCCGCGTCCTGAACAGGCCCACTACCGTGAGACTCGCGGCAGCGACTGATCCATCGAAGCCCTGCGAGATCATGGAGATCGTGTCGCCGACCTTCACGCCGAGGTTCCCGGCCAGGACCTCTCCCATCACGATGCTTTTACTGTCTTCCTTCCGGAGATAGCGCCCGCCGGGCAGGACGTGGGTGTGCAGGTCGGTGACTGTCCTCTCCCGCTCCGGGTCCACCGCCTGTATGGCCGCGCCCTCGGTGGTGTTTCCGCTGGCGACAAATCCCGCGGCATTGACCCGCATGCTGTACGAGGCAATTGTTTCCGCGGAACGGAGGGCCTCCTCCAGCCGGTTGTCCGGAAGGAGCGCGTAGTCGATGCTCGTGTTCTCCCGGTACCCCTTTTCATGGACCTGGATGTGCCCGGTATTGGCCGCGACTGCGTCCTCGACCATCTTGCCGAACGCGCCTTTCTGGACCGATTTCATGAAGATGATCATCGCGCACCCGACCATGATGGTCAGGAGGGTGAGGACGGTCCGGCGCCTGTTCTTCCAGACGTTCCGCCAGCCGAGCGTGATCTCGACGTGTGATATTTGCGACTTCATGATCCCTACTCTGACACCCGGTTATCAAGGAAGTCAAGGTGTTTTCAGCGGTATCACGGTTTCCATTACATGAAAATAATCGACTCTTTAGCTTGACGGGAATCGGAGATTTCAGTATTGTTGTAATGCCGTGGGGTGGTTCCGGTACGGAGCCTGAGATTACACCCGTTGAACCTGATCTGGGTAATGCCAGCGAAGGGATCCGAGGCCTATAATCCCAACATCCACAACAAAAGCCATCCCCGAAGGCGAATAAGGGACTGTCATTGCGAGGAGCCCTCTTCAAGAGGGTGATGAAGCACCCTTCGACTCACTTCGACAAGCTCAGCGCAAGTCGCTCAGGGACCGATCGGTTGCCGGGCGTAGCCGAGGCGCGCTTCGTTGCGCTCGCGATGACAGCATGATGAAGCGATGTAATTGACGAATAAATACATGATACGAGAGGCCGCATGCCATGGATGCAGCATCATTCCTGAAAGTTGTCCGGGAGAAACAGCCGCTGGTGCACCATCTCACCAACTGGGTCACCATATACGAGTGCGCGCAGGTCGTGAAATCGTTCGGCGCGTCGCCGGTTATGGCTCACGCGATCAACGAGGTCGCGGACATGGCGGGTATAGCGTCCGCGCTGGTGCTGAACATCGGCACACTCACGGCCGAATTTGTTGACAGCATGAAGGCGGCCGCGCGCGCCGCGAACAAAAAGGGCGCGCCCGTCGTCCTGGACGTGTGCGGCGCGGGTGCGACCGCGTTCAGGGACCGGATGAGCTTCGAGCTGATCGATGAAACGAAGATCGGCGTGGTCAAGGGTAACGCTTCGGAAATCGCGCGGATCGCGGGCCGCGACGTACGCACGCGCGGCGTAGATGCGGCGGAGGTGAAGGAGAGCCTCCGCGACATCGCGGCTTCCCTGGCCAGCCAGAGGGGCTGCGTCGTGGTGATCACCGGGGAGGAAGACATCGTTGCGGGATCGGGCGCGCTCTATACCGTGAACAACGGGCACGAAATCATGGCGCACGTGGTGGGCACCGGGTGCATGGCCGCATCCGTGATCGGAACGTTCGCGGGAGCGGCGCCGGACCGGCTGGCCGAAGCCGCGGCAGCCGGGCTCGCATGCTACGAGGTCGCAGCGGAGCTGGCCGCGGAGGACTGCGGCGGGCCCGGGACCTTCAACGCCTGTCTCTTCGACCGGATCCATCGGCTCACGGCAAGCGCGGTCACCGCGCGCCAGAAGGTGTCGGCATGAAGGGATATTATTTTATTACGGACGAGGGACTGAGCGCGGCCGGCGTGATGAGCGACGTGCGGCAGGCGGTGACGGCAGGAGCGCAGATC
>JAKJGD010000344.1 GCA_022704585.1 Spirochaetota bacterium
GCGAGACCTTCGTGGGCGTGAACGCAGGCAAGGTTGACGGGACGAACGCTTTCATGGGCGGGAAGATAAAAGTTGAGGGCGATATGGCCGCTTTCGGCAAGACAAGCAAGATGTTCCGGAAATTCGTCATCAAGAAGAAAGAGATGACGGTCCGCGACTACCTCCTCGACATGTTCGGCACCGTGGAGAGCAGGTTTAAGGCAGACGCGGCAGAGGGCCTTGACGTGATCTACGGCTTCGATCTCGGAGGAGACCAGGGCGGAAAATGGTCGGTGTTCATCAAGGACAAAACCTGCCGGGTCGTCACGGGCATCGAGGGCAAGCCGAACGCCATCATCCAGTTGGGCGACGCGAAGGACTATGTCGATATGATCCTTGGGAAAAACGACGCGAATAGCCTGCTCGCGGCGGGGCGCGGCGCCGTTATCGGAGACCTCAACCTGGCCATGAAGTGGGGCGACTATTTCGATAAGTACGTGGACCCGATGGGGGGCGGAGTGCAGGAGCAGGAGCTCATCGTCCTCAAGAAGACAATTTCAGTCAACCAGCGCTTCGCCTCCGGTCCGATCATGGGCAAATTCCTGAACGGGCTCAAGGAGAAAAAGATACTGGCGAACAAATGCCCCAAGTGCGGCAGGATGCAGCTTCCGCCGCGGGAAATGTGCGCCATGTGCCGGGTGCGCGTTGATGATTTTGTGGAAGTGGGGCCGAAGGGGCAGGTGCGGTACATGGAATATGTGTACTATTCAAGTCCCGACCCACTCACCGGCGAGGCCCGCGAGACGCCGTACGGCATGGTGATGGTCCTGCTGGACGGGTGCAAGGGGAACGATGTTTTCATGCATCTCATACGGAGGGATCAGATCGACCAGATCAAGGGCGGCCGGAACGAAAAACCCGGCACCAGGGTCCGCCCGGTATGGAACGATAAACGTGTCGGCAGCATTTTCGACATCAATTATTTCGAGATAGACGAGTAAGGAGGGGAACGATGGCTCAGAAATACGATGATAAGGATTGCCTCACGTTTGAAGGGAAACTGGCGCTCCCCTATTCCTATTTCGCAGGGCGGGTGGGCAGCACGTTCATTACCACGCTCCGCGACAAGAAGAAGATCATGGGAGTGAAATGCCCTACCTGCAACACGGTATTCATACCGCCCCGTCAGGTGTGCAACCGGGACTTCACCGACATCCGGGACAACTGGGTCGAGCTTGAAAACAACGGCACGGTCGTTAATTTCACGGTGGTACGGTACGACGACAAGCACCTTCCGCGCAAGGCGCCCTTCGTGCTGGCGTTGATCAAGCTGGAGGGGGCCGACACGCCCTTCGTCCACATCCTCGAGGAGATCAAGCCCGAGGATGTGAAGATCGGGATGAGCGTGGAGGCCGTATTTGCCGCGAAAACGACGAATACGATACTCGACATAGATCATTTCAAGCCGGAAGGCGTGAAAGCCAAGGCCGCGGATCGTACCGCGCGCCCGGCGCGGAAAATGTATGATCCGAGCGAGCACCCGGTGGCCGAGGGGTTTGGAAGGGGAGGAAGGCCCGACCTGACGAAACCGGTCATCCTTACCGCCGCCCTGACAGGGGCCGCGACCATGAAGAACCAGAACCCGAACGTGCCGTACACGCCGGCGGAGTTCGCCGCCGAGGCGTACAAGTGCTGGAAGGCGGGCGCGGCCATGGTGCACGTGCACGCGCGTGCGGACAATGGCATGGCCACCCACGAGCATGACCGGATCCGTGAGACCCATGACGCCATCAAGCAGAAGTGCCCCGAGCTGATCGTGAACCTGAGCTCGGCAGTCGGCATGGGCAAGACGGCGGAACAGCGGATCTCGCAGATCGTGGCGGTAAAGCCGGAGATGGCGTCCCTCAACACCAACACGATGAACTTCAGCATCGTTGACCGGAAGACCGGCAAGATCTTCATCGATTACGTGTTCGAGAACACCTTCACCATGCTGCAGGATTTCGGCAGGGCCATGGAGGAGAACGGCGTCAAGCCGGAGATCGAGGTCTACGACATGGGCGGCCTTGACAACACCCTGCTCATCATGAAGCAGGGCTTCTTCACCGACCCGATGAACTTCAACTTCGTGTGGGGCGTCGCCGGGGGCCAGGCCTTCAGGGTCGAGAGCTTTATCGCGCTGATGAACGCCATCCCCGCGAAAGCGAACTTCACCACCTGCGGCGTGGGGACGGACGAGTTCCCGGCCATCATGCTCTCCTGCCTCCTGGGCGGCCACATGCGGGTCGGGCTCGAGGACAACATCCGCATGCCGAACGGCGAGCTGGCCAGGGGCAGCTGGGAGCTCGTCGAGGTGGCGGCCGGCATGGCGGACAGCCTGGGACGGCCGATTGCCACGCCGGACGAGGCGCGGCTGATCATGGGTTTGAAGAACTAACCTGATCACAGCCCGAGCTGGGATCGCCCCATCCCCCCTCTTTCCCCCTTTCCCCGCACGCGGGTCAGGGGGGAGATGGCCGGGGGGGAGATCCAGGGAAAGAGGATGCGGTGATCCGCATCATATGACACATATGCACAATAGAAGGAGGTACCCATGGAGTTCGGTTTTACTGAAGAGCAACTGATGTTCAGGGACAGCGTGTATCGTTACGCGAAAAAGGAAATAGCGCCGCTGGTCGAGCAGGCTGATCTGAAGTCCGAGTTCTCGATGGAAGTGTGGCGAAAGCTGGGCGCCATGGGGCTGCTGGGCCTTCCGTTCCCGGAGGAGCTGGGCGGGTCCGGCGCCGACGTCGTAACCTGCTGCCTGTCGGGCGAGGCGCTCGGCCATGCCGGCGTGGACCAGGGACACCTGCTTGCGCTGGGCGCGCACACCTACCTGTGCGCGGATACGCTCTATAAGCACGCGAACGATGCGCAGAAGAAAAAATTTATCCCGAAGCTCGCGAGCGGGGAGTGGATCGGCTGCATGGGCCTCACCGAGCCGGGCGCGGGATCGGACGCCGCGTCGATGTCGACGACCGCGGTGAAAAAGGGTGACCGGTGGATCCTGAACGGGTCCAAGACCTTCATCACCAACGCGCCGGTCAGCGACGTCTGCGTGGTCTATGCCACCATCGACAGGAAGCTGAAGCACAACGGGATCACGGCGTTCATCGTTGAAAAGGGCGCCCCGGGATTTTCCACGGGCGAGCCGTTCCACAAGATGGGCGTGCGCGCCTCGGCCACCTCCGAGGTCTTCCTGGACAGCTGCGAGGTCCCGGAGGAGAACCTGCTGGGCGAGGTCGGCAAGGGAATGGAATATGCGCACGAGACCCTCTCATGGGACCGGAGCTCCCTGCTCGCGCCGTTCATAGGAAATCTGCAATTCGCCATCGAGGAATGCACCAGGTATTCCCAAGAGCGCGTGCAGTTCGAAAAACCCATCAATTCCTTCCAGGCGATACAGCACAAGCTCGCTGATCTTAGGATAATACAAGAGGCGATCAGGATGGCGGTATACCGCGTTGCCTGTGACAAGGATTCCGGGAAACCGCTCAACCACATGCACACCTCCATCGCCAAGGCCGTGGCCGGCGACTGGGGCATCAGGGCTGCGAGCGACGCGGTCCAGATTTTCGGCGGGTACGGTTTCATCCATGATTATCCCGTTGAAC
>JAKJGD010000345.1 GCA_022704585.1 Spirochaetota bacterium
CCTTGGGAAGGCCGGTCGTGCCGGAGGTGTACAGGATGAAGCAGATGTCGTCCCTGCCGGGGGCAGATCCCTCGGGCTTTATCGCGGAATGGCTGTACGCCCCGGACAGGTCCTTCATGCCCGCGGGAAGCTTCGAGGCTGCGGCCGCCGGGCGGTTCACGATCACGTGCTTTATCTTCTCGACCCTGTCCGCGATCTTGTTGTACACGTCAAGGAATTCCTCGTCAATGAATACGAATTCCGAGTCGCTGTGGTTTAATATGTAGAGAAGGCTGTCGCCGCGCAGGGACGTGTTCACGGGAATGGAATACATGCCGATTTTCTGCGACCCGATGTAGATATCCAGGTACTGAGGACAGTTGCCCATGATGATGGCGACCCCCTTGCCGCGGCCTCCGCCCAGGGAGAGCAGGTAGTTGCCGATGCGGTTCGCGTTTTCGTCCATCTGGCGGAACGTGAACTTTTTGTCCTCGAACATCAGGAACACCCGGTCCCCGTATTTGCGTGCCTTTTCCTCGGCGAGCTCGGCCCAGGACATGTCTTCCGCGATCTCCTTGCTTTTCTTCAGGCTCTTGAAATTCTGCTTCAAGGTGCCGCGGCTTATCTCGTCGCGAAAAAAGAGGAGTGCGGCGCGGGACATCTTTAACGCGTTCTTTATGTTTGCCAGCAGGTACATTGTCAACCTCTCATTTGAATTGTTTCCATTGTTTCCCTCCCCCTTGAGGGGGAGGGCCGGGTGGGGGTGAAGGTATAAACTACGGGCATACCGTTTTTCACCCTCTCCTGCCCCCTCCCATCAAGGGAGGGGGATGCCCTATGCTATATCGAACATGAAATATTCATCCCCATATCTTGTTAGCATTCCTTATTTGGCCGGCGCTTCCAGTATGTGGATGCACATGGCCGCCTCTTCCTGTCCCAGTGCGCCGCCGCCGTTTTCCGCGATGGCGATCTTCGCTCCCTGCACCTGGCGGGGACCAGCCGCGCCGCGGAGCTGCGTCACCAGCTCGTGGATCTGCGCAAGACCGGACGCGCCAATAGGGTGCCCCCGCGACTCCAGCCCGCCGCTCGGGTTGATCGGGATCTTCCCACCTATCTTCGTGGCGCCGCTCTGGGCCAGGATCCCGCCGTCCCCCTCCCTGCAGAAGCCCAGGGCCTCGGCCTGGTGGAGCTCGCCGTACGCCGTCGCGTCGTGGACCTCCGCCAGGTGCATGTCGGACGGGCCCAGGCCCGCCTTCTCGTATGCGATTTTACTGAGCCGCTCGCCGATATCGGTGTCCTCGAAGGCCCGTTCCCTGCCGGAGCCAAGCACGGAGGCCCGGATCTTCACCGCCTGCGACATGAGGCCGAGCCGCTTCACGGTGCCGAGGTCGCAGAGAATTGCCGAGGCCGCTCCGTCGCCGATGGGAGCGCACATGCCCCGTGTCAGGGGCCAGGTAACCATCCGGTCAGCCAGCACCTGCTCGGGCGTGACCGTGAAGGTGTATTGCGCGTTCGGGTTAAGGGACGAATGATAATGGTTTTTCGACGCTATGACCGCGAGCTGCTCGGGCGTGCTGCCGTATTTCCTCATGTGCTGGCGCGCCGCGTATCCGTACACGTCCATGAACGGTGAGTGATCGCCGGAGAAGAGCTTGCGCATGTCCTTCACGGTCTCGGCGCCGACGCAGTCCCTGAGCCTGATGTACACTTTGAACATATCCCAGTACTCGTTCATTTTTTCTTTTGTGGTAGGCTTTTTCCTTTTCTTGCCGCTGTTCCCCGGCTCTTTTTTCTGTGCGTATTTTTTTATGTGCGTATCCATGTTCTTTCTATCTTCATCATTCATGCCGTAGACGGATATGTTTGCAATTATTTCGGCAATGTTCTCTATATCCAATCCGCCGAGAAAACCGGCAAAGACTTTCATTTTGTTCGGATCATTGATTTTTTCAGCCCCGACCGCCATGGTGACGTCATACAGCCCGCTTGCCACGCCCAGCCACGCGTGGTGAAAAGCGGTCGAGCCGCCGGCGCAGGCGTTTTCCACGTTGGTCATGGGAATGGCTTCTATTCCCAGGGGCCGCAGGGCCACCTGTGCCCGTATGGAATCCTGTCCTTTCCCGTATCCCCACCCGGAATTGGCAAACCAGAGCGCTTGCAGGTCTTTTTTCTCCAGGCCGGCCTGTTTCAGGCAGGGTATGACCGTTTCCGCTGCAAGGTCCTTGACGCTTTTTTCCAGGTACCTGCCGAACTTGATGGTATGCGCGGATAAAACGTATACGTCTCTCATTGCATGACTCCCGATCCATTGTGTTGTGGTGTGTTTTATGAGGCCGACTGTTTTTGGTCTCGAACGGAATATACCATATAAAAAAAAGCCTGTCTTTCACATAATTAATATCAGGCAGGGGAACTTCATATTGTATAAGGTTTTTGAAAATGGTGTTAGAATAGGGAATAGGCTCTGACCCCGATTTAAAAATACCATGCTCTGACCCGGATACCCCCGTTTTTTTTCAATTCCGCCGCTTCCCATTCGTATTAGACATCAGGAGGAGCATATGCCACGACCGTTACGCAAAATAGCCCAGGGACTTACTCACCACGCATACAGCAGGTGTCATGGGAAAAGGAATCTCCTGCTCGGTAAATACGGGAAAAAATATTTCACTGAAGCAGTCAGGGAGTGCCAGGAGAAATATGATTTTGAGCTCGTCGCCGCGGAGATTGTCGCCAATCACATTCACCTGGTCATTAAAACCAACCTGGAAAAACAGACAATCTCCCGGATAATGCAGTATATCAAGGCCAGAATCGCGGAAAAATACAACAGGGCCATGGGTACCACGGGCTCATTCTGGAATGAACGCTTCGGATCCAGCATTATCGAGGAGGCGGATAATCCGGAGGAATATCTATTATGGCTGTTATGGTATATCGGGTACAATCCTGTGAGAAAGGGCCTGTCGAGGAATCCGCGTGAGAACGATATCGGGTTCATAAACTGTTATCTGGACAAAAACCATGTGGCGCCTGTAAAAATTACCCTGCATGAATACTTTTATAAACTCGGTAATACCTTCGAGGAGTGTGTAAAAAAGTTCCTGTTCTATGAAGAGGCCTACCTGAAGAGATTGGCGGTGTATTTTTAATAGAGGGGTCAGAGCCTATAGCCCAAATGAACAGGCTTATTTATTTACTAAGAATTAATTATTACGGTACTCCGCCATCATGATCCTGAAGGTTTCGAGGAACCGCGATACAGCCAGGGCCTCGCCCGCGAGTTTGAGGTCGCCGCCGGTTATCGCCCTGGCCAACGCCGAGGGCTTCATGGCGGAGAGGTACCTGAACCCGGTGGCGGCGTCCTTCCAGATCAGGGAGAACTCGGCGTCCGGCGCCTGGCCCCGGCGGGATGATACTGTTCCCCCGCGACAGGCGTAGGAGCGTGCTCGGGAACCGTCGTCGGTTCGTATGGTCAGGGAAAAGTCCTTTTCTGCGATCCGCGCGCGGAACACGGTGTCGTGCAGGGCCGTGAATCTCATGAGAGCGTAAAATCCGTAGAGAATGAGAGAAAACCGCATGAGTTCCAATCCTTGTCACAGTGGAATAAAAAGACGCCCCGCCGGCTCCTGCATACCGGCGGGG
>JAKJGD010000346.1 GCA_022704585.1 Spirochaetota bacterium
CATACTGGTGGCAGGTCGTGCAGTCCTTGATGTCGTATTTCTCGATATGGCTTTTATGCGAAAAGGGGATCGTTTTAACCGCGTCTTTCTGCATAATGTCATTGCATGATTTTTGCGAGATTCCGAAAAATACCCATGCAAAGATGAAAAAAGGTATAAAGAACAGCAATAATGAACGTTTCACGGCTGATACCCTCTCGGTTAATGCTAATTTTTTTTATTACTAATCGTTTCGTTTGTCCATGATACGTAACGATATAATTATTTGTCAATTTGAATATTTGCTGATTTGTATCCCATTTCCTGAAATTTCAGGTCGATGTATGGCGTCGAAATGCTTTCAAGAGGCAGATAGGTCGTGCGTGAGGTTTTATTGATGTCTACGGTCTTGAGAAAGCATTTGCATTTTTCGCACACCTCGACCCGGTACTCTTCCTCGTCCTCGATCTCGAAATACCGGAGCGTTTCATGATCGGTATTCTCGCAGAATGGACAATACAGCCTTTTAGAGGGCCATTTGTGGCCGCAGAAACCGCAGAGCAGCGACCGCTTCCCTTTTTCCTCGAATATCGAAAGCTCCGGCATTGATCCGCAAACCGGACAGTATCCCCGGTCCCATTCATCCTCGCCGAGATAACCGGACATGGCCGCTGAAAACAGGTTGAGGGACGGCTTGATGCTGTTGTAAATCAGGAAGGCCAGGATTCTGCCGTTGATGGCATATTCATTCTCAATGTCTTTTAGTACCGCATCATCCCCGCCGAGGAATGCCGCGAACAGATCTGACGGCACGAATCGATTGTTGCCGGCGGCATCCTTCAGTTTTCGCACGGATTCGGATATCTCGCCGCCCGCCTCCTCCAGAATCGCGCAGAGTGCGATGAAGAGCGCACCGGCCGCCTCGTTGTCGACAACGAACCGGGATGTCTCAACCAGCGGGAATTTCTCCTTTTGCTTGAGGTGTAATGTTTCGTCGGGAATCCTGAGATCACCAAGGTGAACGGCCTTTTTAGAGCGTTCCTGCTCTATGAAAATTTTTTCATACAGGCCCAGCAATAATCGGTAATCGGGTTTTATCTTCGCTATTTCGCCGACCGCCCTGCTGATATGATCGGATGTAATCTCGTTCATCATCTTCATACTGATCTGTCTTCTCTCTGGCTAATAAGCTTCACGAGGTCAGGCGGCCCGGGTGCGGGTTTCCGCCAGGACGCCCGTCGAGGCGGAAACCGATACCGGCCGTTTTTTAGGCAAGTGAAACCGTTTTCGGCGAAGTTTCAAGCCTTGCATTGTCATGATACAGCTCTCGCTTGTGGGTAATGAGATAGATTACCCGGACGCTGTCCTCGTCGAGCAGGGTTGCTTCCGGGAAATCCTTTTTAACAACCGAGAGCCGGTCCCGCGCTTTCATGAGGATGTCCGCCCTCTCGCCGAAGCTCATTGCGCCGGTTGGGCAGGTTTTCACGCACATGGGAAGACGTCCGACTTCCACTCTTTCCAGGCACATGTCGCATTTGTTTATGATGCCGGTGGATTCATTCCGGCGCGGTATGTTATAGGGGCAGTATTCCCGCATCTGCAAAAAGCCGTCTTTCGTGATTTTACGCGTCCGTTCGGTAAATATAACCGCTCCGGTATCCTTGTCTATTACCACCGCGTCTTTGACATGCGCGTCGGCCGCCAGCTTGCAGGGCGGCTCGGTGCAATGGCGGCACTGGTCCGGGAAAAAATTCCAGAACACGCGGTTTTGCTCCTTGAATTCGGTGAAACGGACCAGCTTGTAATTGAAGCAGTTGAGATCGGGCGGGTTCTGGTGGCTGCCCCACCCGAGCTGCGTTGTCTTGTTGGCGGGGAACCCCTGCCACTCCTTGCACGCTACCTGGCACCCCCTGCACGCGGTGCACCGTGATGTATCTATAAAAAATGCCTTTGACATGTCGTCCTCCATAGGTGTGCCCGGAGGGCATGCCGCCCTCCGGGCCTCAGATTATGCTTACGCCAGTTCAGTTACCTTGTCGGCCTTCCTGATGCTTACACAGCAGGCCTTGTATTCAGGGATCGAGGTATTCGGGTCCCCCGCCCAGAGGGTCAATCGGTTCGTCGCGTCCCCGATGCCCTTTTTCGTCCAACCGAAAGCGAACGGCATGCCGATGAGGTGGATCGTTCTCCCCTGTATCCGGAACGGGGTGATGCGGACCGTGACCATCGCGACCGCCTCGACCCTGCCGCGGATGTTTTCCACGATAACCGGATCGCCGTTCTTGATCCCCTTTTCCGCGGCAAGCTCATGACTCATCTCGACATAGAGCATCGGCTCCGCCTCGAGCAGGGACGGCACGTTCCTCGTCTCGCTTCCGCCGCACCAGTGCTCGGTCATGCTGTAGGTGGTAAGCACAATGGGGTATCTCGGGTCCGAGGGCGGTGCGATTTTATCCATGTCGCCTGCAAGGATCTTTGCGCAGGGATTGCTCAGCTGGCCTGAGAACCCATGGTTGGTTACCGGCGTCTCTACCGGCTCGTAGTGCTCGGGCAGCGGCCCGTCGACCAGGCCCGTGCCGTAGAGCTGTCCCAGGCCGTCCTTGAGCATGATGAAGGGATTCTTCCCTCCTTCTTTCGTGAGGGGGGGCGCTCCTCCGTCGGGAACATCGCCCTCCCATTCCTTTCCGTTCCACCGGATGACGGCTCGTGCCGGGTCCCAGGGCTGTCCGTTTTTATCGACGGAGGCCCTGTTATAAAGCACCCACCTGTTCATGGGCCAGCACCAGGCGAAGTTCGGGAAAATACCGACCGCCTTCTGCATGGGCGTCTGCTTGAGGCTTCTGCGCTTCATCCTGTTCCCATCATTGGTAAAAGAACCCGCGTATAGCCAGTTGAGGCTGGCGGTTGAACCGTCATCAGCGAAGTCGGTAAAGCCATTAAGCTGCTTTCCCTTTTGGGGTCCGCTGGTAAAAGAGCCATTTATCCGTTTTGCAACCAGCTCCGCGTCATACTTCTTGTACCAATTCAGGTTTACAATGGGATCAGGGAATTTACCGCCTTCGTCTTTATACAGGTCAATCACCTCTTTCATGATGTCTATCATGATCTGGCCCATGGACCTGGATTTACCCCTTGGCGAGGTTGCCTGGTTGTGCCACAGGATAAGGCGGCCGCTGTTGCTGATACTTCCCTCTTTCTCCGCCCTGTGGCACGAGGGGAAGAGAAATACCTCGGTCTTGACCTTCTTCGGGTCAACCCCGGGCCCATGCCAGAATTCGGTTGTTTCATTCTGGTGGATCTCCGCCATGTACAGGAAATCGAGGTTTGCCAGGGCTTTCCTGTTTTTATTTGTGTTCGGCAGGGTGTTCGCCGAGTTCGTGGCCCAGATGGAGCCGGCCTTGATTTCACCCTTCAGCATCTTGTCGAAAAGATACATGTAGGAGTAGTCGCCGTCATGCTCGCTCTTCGCAGGATCGCCCTTGGGAAGCCAATTGAAGCCGTAATCGTTTTCCTTCGTGGCGTTTTTGCCGAAGTACGCCTTGAGAAAGCTCACCATGTATTTCGGCCTGTTTTGCCACCAGTTTACGCTTTCGGGCACCTTGCTGACGGGGGTGGTGGCCTTGTTGTAAT
>JAKJGD010000347.1 GCA_022704585.1 Spirochaetota bacterium
GGGACGATTCCCCGGAGGGAAAGCCCCCGGTCCCGACGCAGGCCCTCTCGAGGGAGTAAAACCTGCGGTCCGGGCGCGCTTCCCCGGCCGGGATCCGGTACCAGGCCATCATGCCGCCGCGCACGCTGATCGCTTCAGCGCCGGCGGACGCTGCCAGGTGCCGCGCGGCGGCGATGCTCCTCAGCCCGCTGTCGCACACCAGGAGCAGCCGCTTCCCCCTGAATTGTTCCGGCATGCCGCCGGCGTCGCGCACGGCCATGACCTGCTCCACGGGCCAGCTCGCCGCGCCGAGGATGTGCCGCTCGCGAAATTCCCCCGCATCGCGTATGTCAACCAGGGCATATTCTTCCGAACGGAGCAATTCCACCGACCTGTCCGGGGTCTCGATGCGAACGCCCGCCGCGACAGCCAGGTACGCGATGACCGGTGCGGCGCCGACCGCGAGTATCACCGCCAGGAGCAGAATCGTTTTTTTCAGGGATGTAAGCCGCATACCGCCTCCCCCCGGACATGGCACGGTTGCACAATGGATCGTTATAAGCAGTTCGAATAGCGATTTAACGCACCGGTGCCCCCGTTTTGCAACAATAAAATGTACCATGTGGATGCGCGGAAAAATACGGGACCGTAATTATTTACTTGATCATGTGCATGCGCATGATATCCGTATGGATAAACCGGAGGCAGGCGATGACGAACAACAAGGAAATAAAGATAGAATTTCCCGCGGGACTGAAAGGCGGGGTTTACGCGAACAACCTGCTCATAACCCACACGAAGGAAGAGTTCATGATGGATTTCATGGTGCTCGCCCCTCCCCAGGGCACGGTTACGGCGCGGGTCATTACCAGCCCGGGCCACATGAAACGAATTATCAAGGCCCTGCAGGAGAACCTGGCGAAATACGAGGCGAGCTTCGGTAAATTGACGGAAGCGGAGCTGCCGCAGGGAACGATAGGGTTCCAGTAACGGAGGACGGCCGGCTGGTGCGCGCGGGGCCTAATTATACTGCTTCCAGCTCCGTGCCAGGAGCTCATAAAAGGTCTTGTAGTCCGTGCCCTTGTCCGGCATGGGTATGTTAAGCACGGTATTCGCGCGCTGGTAGATGTTGATCTGGCGCTTTTCCGCCTCCGGCACGTCGATCAATTCAATGTTCGTGATGGCGCCGTACGGCACGATGATTGACGGGCGCGCCCAGTCTTCATTGTACAGGACAACTTTTTTATCGGTAAAAAAATAAAGCCCGTTCCTTATGCTGTAAAAGGCATCGGAATAGAAATAGGCCAGCTCCTCGTTTTTATCCAGGAGGCCCAGTCCCTGTATCTCCCTGACGTATCGCGCCTTCAGCTGTTTCCCCGGGACTACCGCGTTTTCAGGACCCAGCGCCGCGACCACGATCAGGACACTCAGCGCGAGGATGAGCACGCCGGCAATGGAGACAGTCACGTAGTGGAGCTTCCGTCGATCGGCAACCCGGACAAGCCCCGTTTCAACCTTGTAGCGGCGGAGCTGGAACGCTGCCACGGTTCCCCGGAAGAAAAAATATATGAATATCATTCCCTGCACGACGATCTTGAAATTGTCCGCGTCTAACGCCATGATGATTTTCGCGATCACGAAATAGACGAGGAGCCCCAGCGCGCAGAAGCGGTTTTCATGGTATATGCCGAAGCTGAGGCCGGCGACAAAGAGAGCATCGATAATGCCCCAGGCGTCAAAGCCGGTACTGGCGGTTATTTCAGGGAAAAAGATGCTGCCGACGCTTACGATAAGCGTGATTGATGCGGAAATACAACCCGCGATCCAAGCGTTGCGAATGTGCTTGTGCAATTTCATTATATCCTGGTCTTCCATTTGCAAACCTCGTAATAGTATATGTTCGCACCGGCGAGAGCCTTCGTGCAGACAGGATGATACGACGCCGTCTATTAGCGTTTCGGCATTTTCGCTCCCACAGACTGCAGCAACGTTTTCATTTCCCTGTTATGATAATCGATCGCGAAGGATAGCGGTGTATGACCGCCTACTTCAACATTCATGTCAGCACCATGCTGAATCAGATATTTAGCAATTTCGTTATTTTTACCACTGATGGCACTCATGAGGGGCGTTTCGCCTCCCAGTGTATCTCCGGGTTCATCATCAAAATGAATATTTACCCATGCTCCCCGTGCGACCAGGTATTTTGTAATTTCCAGATTGTTATTGTCTACCGCAAGATAGAGGGGATGCAGGCCGGTCCATCTGTCAAAGTGCCTTCCCATGCCGTTAATGTCAGCGCCAACACTCATGAGGTACTCGATCTTCTTGTAATTGGGATTATCGTTAAGCATTAACCCCCCGCCGAATTCTTTCTGCAGCCATACATCCAGTATATGCTGCAATGCCTTCCTGCATCCGGGGTCCCCCGTATATTTGCTTATAATGAGTTTTTCAAATGAACCTTCGGATTTGAAATAATCGAGTGACTCCCAGTTGTGCTCCTTCGCGAACATTTCGACAATACTGTATTGCCTGTGATTGAGAGCATAATCCAAAGGAGTTATCCCTTTACCGTCTTTTATGAATTCATTTGCACCCCTTTTTAATAAAAATTGCACCAACTTGATATTGTTATACTCCAGGGCCAGGTGAAGCGGTGTTTTCAGGTCTTTTTTCCTCTGCTCATTTACATTTAAATCCTTCATTCCCTCATAATACAGATCGTATATTTTTTGAGCATTATTTTTCTCAGCTTCAGCAAGGATGCTGACGATGGTTATATTTTCCTGTTTGTATTCATAGTCGCTGCAATGGATATTGCATGAACTGCAGAACACTATAGGGATGATTAGCATGAATATGATTTTTCTCATGTCGATTTCAGCTGGATTTACTATTCATTGATATTCAAATTTTGTCAAAAGGAAAACGTTAAAAGTTGCGAGACAATAGGCCAAAAGTCGCCTGACATGGATGTCAGGCGTCGTGAGAGCAAACAAGGATGTTTGCCTCGAGCGAAATCGTACCGCATGTTATTACAAAACCATATAATAGAACAAGTCTCTTCCGGGAAGGAGCACAGTATAAACAACCGGCTATTTATACGTCCGCCGTCAGGCGGACATACCTTTCGGAGCAGTGAGCCGGTTTCGGCAAAGCCGAACCGGCGAATCTGCCCGCAGCCCCCGCCGGCGAGGCGGCGCGGGGGTTGGGAGTATGAGGGAAGGGGTGGCCGCGGTGCCACCCATTCCCTCATAACATTGTTTGACCCACTACGGGTCACCACCCGCCTTTGGGCGGAGGCACAGACCCACGTTCCACAAACATATACTCAAGCCTGATGACCAATGGATTCCCGCCTTCGCGGGAATGACATCGGCTGCCCCGCGCCTGCCGGCGCACAAACAAAAAGGCCCGCATCACCTGCGGGCCTTTCGCTTCGCGCGCGGGGCCTAAAGGTTGAGGTACTCGAAAAACTTTTTAAGCTCTTCCGGCAGGCTGCCGGCCTCGTCCTGGTACTTCTTGAATCTCCGCTCGTACGCCTCGACCTCGCGCTTGTGCACGTTCTTGTACCGCGTGGCCGCCTGGGCGAAAGCGGGCATCTCCTCCAGCTTCTTGCGTATGTCC
>JAKJGD010000348.1 GCA_022704585.1 Spirochaetota bacterium
GCCTGCCGTCTATGAACGAGGGGACCACAAGGTGCATCGTGGTAAGGGGGTCATCCGCGGCAAGCCCGGAGATGTCCTCGTGGGTTACGGGATACTGCCGGGCCGACACGGCCCGGATGACCGGATGGTTGCTGCCGAAGCTTGAGCCTTCAGGGAATATATCGTAGGAGCTCGCGGTCTTGAGCGTGTAATCACCGTTTTCCCGGTTTTCGAGAAAGATACCCGCGTACTCGACCTTGATTATTCTCATCATGCCGTATATGACGAGCCGCATGAGGTGGTCAATCTCATGCTCGCGGAGCAGTGTGACCGCCGATTCGTGGAGTATGCGCTGGTACTCCCGCTGACGGGCAAGCAGCATGGAATCGGTCTTTTTCTGGAGGTATCGGTAGATGAGGGGACCGAGCGTCGCAAGAATGAACATTGCAAGGAATGCCAAAAAGTTGAAGCCGGTGCGCATACCGATAATGAAGGGAACGCCCAGTACCAGCGCATAAATGAAGATAACCAGGCCGGTGCGGGTCAGAACAACCCGTATCTCCATCAGGCGGTAGCGTACTATCGCGTAGGCCATGACGGCCGGGTAGACCAGTATGAGGATGTTGGCATAGGGCGGCAGGTAAATTCCATACCACATCGGCCAGTTCGAAGCGCCGCCGATGAAGCCGATTATGCCGGATGCTATGGTGTACTTGATCTGCTCGCGGGTGCGCCCGCTGGTGCGGTTCAGGCTTACAAGCATGAGGATAAAGCCGTAGACGAGCTGGAACGTCCAGTACGCAAGGTACACGCTGAAAAGGGGCAAGGGGACCGGCCAGAAGCCGAGATCGAACCGCGGCTCAAGCCCGTCGTAGAGCATCGATGAAAAATTCATTGCAATGAACGCGGCGCTGATGATGCAATGAACGATGAGTTCCTTCTTTTTATTATTCAGAACACCGATCATCGTGAACACGTAGAAGAGGAAGGTCACGTTTATCAACACGATGCCGGTGAAGAGTATCATGAACCAGACAAGGGCGTCTGCTGGCGTGGTGCTTGTCTGCCAGAAAAAATACCCGGTGCTGTAAATTGCAATACCCGCGGAAATGTAGAAAAACCTGCGGTTGATAAGGGTGCGCGGATTTTTTACGAAAACGAGCGTTCCCAGGAACGCATTCCCTAAAAAATTCAGCAATCCCGTTACGGCAAGAAACGTCATTGGTTAATTCGTTTTTTCCAACAGTATGAAAAATATTATATTTGTCTCTGTTTCGCGTATTACGCTCAGCCGGTAGCCTTCGATTCCCGAGTCTTTCACCAGGCTTACCGTTTCGCCCTCGTCGCGGAGATGAAACGTCCAGTCGCACCACCAGTCAGCGGCAAGGGGGTTGAAATTCTTGGAATCCTTGTGCGCCAGGATGAGCGTCCCGCCGGGCCTGAGTAGTCCGTACATGAATGAGACCAGTTTTTTCAGGGCATCGTCGGGTATGTAATCGGCGAGACCGATGGTGTAAACCAGGTCCCTGCCGGCGAGGGCGGCGTACCCGGCCGGGTCCTTGATGTAATCGTAGATGCTGTTGCGCCGGAAGTCGTACGTGATATTACGGGGCGATCCGGAGAGGGACTCCCGCGCAAAGTCGAGCGCTTCACTGTCCTGGTCCACCAGGGTGAAGGAAGTGTTTCCCTTCCTGGTCACCATCCCCTCTTCGAGCATTTCCCGTATTTCGCGGCATGAGCCGCAGGCAATGTTAAGGACATGGAAGGTTTCTGCCGCGCTCATGTTTATAATGCGCGAAAGGATCTCCTTCATCTTCTTCATGCGGCTCCGAACCGCACGGGCGTAGTCGTCAATCTGGAAACGGCGGTCGATGCAGTATCCGAAGCCGCGGGAGAGGGGTTGGTTGTTGTAAATGATTTCAAGGAGGCCGTAATCGCCGGCATAGCCGCGGGGCTTGGTATATGCGTGCATCACGATGTCAGATTTCGCGCCGATCGGAATGGCACATTCCCTGAACAGCTTCTTGACTTTTCTTGTCAGTGCGGGATTTCCGAGGGAGTCTTCCAGTTTCTTTCCTTCGGAGAGCATGGCATCCGTTTCACGGATAACGATGGTGCAACCTTCCTCCGGGTCTGTGCGGCCTTCATCCATGGCAGAATTGACGCCCTGGAATATCCCGATATATCGCGCGGCCACGGTCCAGAAATCTTCCACGAGACGCCGGTCGCCGGCATCGCTTATTTCAGCAAGCAGCGGCTTGATTTTTTCCATTATTTCTTCCTGCTTTTTCAGATCGATAAATAGTGAATGTTTTTGCATGATTCGAACATACTGGTAAATGATGCCGGGCCCATGACGCGAACCTGGGACCTTTTTCTGATTTTACGTACGCACTGGAACGGCCACACTACACGCAATCACCTGAGAATTATTATTCCGGATGAACCTTTGGCAAGTATAAAAATAGTCCAGCTGGACTTTTTTTAATTTTCTTGACATCGGGCTGATTTGGCACTTACTGTTCTATTTGATTTTCCGTAAAAACGAATTCAAGATAAAGGACCGGGTATCCATCAGGTGGATATATCACTTGTCACCATTTCAACGATTTTCCTCAGCTTTCTCATGTCTCTTGGCCTGCTTATCCGGCCGTGGCGCTTCAGGAGCGTGGTGCTGGCCATCTTTATTGCCGAACTGGGCTATTTGACGCTTTTCATATATCTGCTTCAGACAAAGCTTATTTTGTCATATCCCAGCTATTTCATTCTGCTTATCCCGATTGAGATCAGCATCGGTCCGCTGCTGTACCTGTATGTACTGAGTTTCATTAAGAATAAACAGAAATTCTATTATTACGACATCGTTAATTTCATTCCTCTCATTATTGTCGTAATCATCATGATACCTTTCGCCTTTGCCTCGGAAGATGCCAAGAGGGATCTGGTAAACATGTTCCTCCTCCAGGAGGACTTCAAGTTTATCCAGATCCTGATCTCCTCCGCAGCCGCTGTCGTGCTGCCGATTTTTTATATTTCTCTCTCCATCTGGCAAATCTGGTTCCGCAAGCCCAGCGAAAACCTGGCATACCAGCCCCTTATATTCCTGATAACACTTCTCATAATATGGCTTTTCCTGGGCATTGTCGGGATCGCCGGGGCGGTCACGCTATCAGAAAAACTCCTGATGCTGGACAACATCATCATAAGCCTCATCATTATCAGTTTCTACCTTGTATCCTTCAGGTACCCGTACCTGATGCAATTCGGCACGATCCCGCCCAAGAAAAAAAAGTACGCCAAATCGTATCTCGATAATATCAACCAGAAGAGCATCAACAGGCAGTTAAAGATAATCATGGAGGAGGAAAAGCTGTTCTGCGACGAGGATCTTTCCCTGGGCCGCCTCAGCGAAGCGCTCGAGCTCACGAAGAACCAGCTCTCCCAGTTCCTGAACACGTATCATGAAAAAAATTTCAACAACTTCGTGAATGGATACCGCATAGAAGAGGCGAAGAAGATGCTCCTGGAACAGCCACGGCGCCAGATCATCTCCATTGCCTTCGCCGTGGGATTCAACTCCTATTCGGCATTCCATTCGACATTCAAGAAAATGACCGGCTTAACCCCG
>JAKJGD010000349.1 GCA_022704585.1 Spirochaetota bacterium
GGAGCGGGCGTGGAAACTCGGTAACGTGATGGACGCGGGAGTGGCGCAGCTCTTCGCCCTGGACAGGCAGAGGGAATTCGGCGCGCGCAAGGCCGCGCTCCCCGCGCCGTGCGCCGGATGCCCCTGGCTCGCCCGGTGCCGGGGCGGGTGCCCCAAGGACCGGGTCCGCGACCCGCGCGACAGGGGCGTGAGCCATTTCTGCGGCGCCTACAAGATGTTTTTTGAGCATGCTGACGCGGACATGAAGCTCCTTGCGGACACGTGGAGGAAACAGGACCAGGCGGCGCGCGAACGGCGGGCGAAGACCGCTCTCGCCGGCCCCCCGGGCAGGAACGATCCCTGCCCCTGCGGGAGCGGGCTCAAGTACAAGAAGTGCTGCGGCCGCTGACCCCTAGCGCGGCCTGAGGATGTGGCACGACCTTCCCGGGTTTTTCCCGAAATAGTCCTGGTGGTACTCCTCGGCATCGTAGAATTCGCCCGACGGAACGATCTGCGTCGCGGCTTTCTTCTGGAACACGCCTGACTTGTCGAATTTCTCCCGGGACGCCTCGGCCGCTTTCCGCTGTTCTTCCGTGTGATAGAAGATGACCGAGCGGTACTGGGTCCCGATGTCGGGTCCCTGCCGGTTGAGCTGGGTCGGGTCATGGAGCCGCCAGAAGTAGCCGAGGAGCTCCTCGTAGGAAATCAGTTTCGGATCGAATTCGACCTGCACTGCCTCCGCGTGACCGGTCTCTCCCGAGCTGACGTCCCGGTATCCGGGGTGCCTGGTCTTCCCGCCCGAGTATCCGGCCCGCGTTTTCACCACGCCCTTTATCTCTTTGAGGATGTGTTCCACGCCCCAGAAGCACCCGGCCGCGAACGTGGCTGTCTCGGTCCCTTTTGATTGTGCCTCTTTCTTGAAGAGTTGCGCGTACTCCGCGTATCCCTCTTTCTCCAGGTCCTCGACCGGGATGAACCTGAGCGCGGCGGAATTCATGCAGTAGCGCATGCCGGTGGGCTCCGGACCGTCGTTGAACACGTGGCCCAGGTGCGAATCGGCCTTTTTACTCCGCACTTCCGTCCTCTCCATGAAGAGGCTCGCATCCGCCTTGAATGTGACGGCGTCCTTCGCGAGGGGCCGCGTGAAGCTCGGCCATCCCGTGCCGGAGTCGAACTTGTCAAGCGAGCTGAAAAGCGGCTCGCCGCTGACAACGTCCACGTATATGCCGGGACGGTGGTTGTTCCAGTACTCGTTGCGGAACGGCGGCTCGGTGCCGCATTCCTGCGTGACGCGGTACTGCTCCGGCGTCAGTTTTTTTGCCAGCGTCTGCTTTTTATTTTTATCCATTGCCGTGTATCCCTCTCTGGTGCAGGAGGTATAAAAAGGCGCTCCTGCCATGATCAGTATCATTATAGTTGTAAAAACATGCTTTCGCATAAATTCTCCATCATATTCTAAAATACTTAATCGTATAATATATGGGATCATTTTTTTGCTCCGGATACGAAAATTATCCGGATTTCCGAGGTAACGTTGATTTTTTCCCGGGAACATATTAATTTCAAAGCATGGCCCAGCAGGGGCCTTTTCTCATTCAAACAACAGTCTTTTCGCATTACCCATATGTCATCTTGGCTTAAGAGCAGCAAAGAGCCGCAATTTCATTATTTCGCATGGTTTCCGGCCGGAGATTAACCCGGGTCCGTCAGGGGGCGGGAATGACAGACTTCGTATTCAGAAATTATTATTTGTTATGCAACAAGCCTGCTGAAAAAACATTTAACGGAGGTTGTTTCGGATGAAAAAAATCATTATCATGACCGGGGCGGTCGTAGCAGCGCTCTGCCTTGTCGCTGTAGTCGGCTTCACCCAGGAAGAGGTCAACCCGAAAGGCGCGTGCAAGGCCGATGTCGAGAAGTTCTGCAAGGACATTAAACCGGGCAAGGGCAGGATCCTGTCGTGCCTGAAGTCCCATGAAGCGGACCTGTCCCAGGCCTGCAGGGATCACGTGGCCCAGGTGCGCGAGAATGCGAAAGAGTTCATGACCGCGTGCAAGCCCGATGTAAAGAAGTTCTGCAGGAACATACCACGCGGCAAGGGCAGGGTTCTTGCGTGCCTGAAGAGCCACAAGGACGAGCTTTCGGAAAGCTGCAAGGCTTTTTTTACGAAGAACTGATCGTCTGGTCAATTCCGGAAACAGGGCAGCCCGCCGGATGCGGGCTGCCCGCATGCCTGATTCTTCTAATAGCTTCCGGTTAACGGTCGTTTAAAATAAAGTGATAAATAAAATTCTAAAATAACTACTATTATTTGCATCATTCACTGCAGAATGGTATCTTATTAATACTTTGAATGAATAATTTTCAGAGATAATGCATGATACGGAGGGACAGGCATGAGCATGATCCAAAAAATCCTGATAATTACAATTCTATCAATCCTTCCAGCAACGTCGTTCAGTGCAGATAATGGCTCTCATCAGGGAAACAATCTGAACTATGTTACGCTGGGCGACAGGGGTTCGAGAACCGCGATCGGCGGCGGCCGGACCTTTACCTACGATTTCGACCGGTCGCCGGCCATGGGCATGATCATTGTGAAGGTCCAGGTGTTTGATAAGGCAGGCAGGCGCGTGACGGACCTGCGCGTCTTCGGCGAGTCGGGCATGCCGTCCATGCGCGGCGCGCATGATTCGGGAGAAGTGCCGTTTAAATTAAGCAAGAAGGGCGTCTATCTCCTGCCGGTAAACATCGTCATGCCGGGGACCTGGGAGGTCAGGCTCAGGTTCATGAAGGGACACGACCTTGTTTTCGCAGGGAGGATCACTTTTGATGTTTAGGCCGGTCCTGACAGCCCTGGCGCTGATGGTCCTTTCCGGCAGCAGCGCGTTTGCCTCGGGCACCCTGTTTTATCTCGAGGCACAGGGTGTTGGGGGCTACTCATCGGCCGCGAGGGAAGCGGTGTTTTACTCGCAGCACCAGGAAGACGCCATGCAGAAACCGAGCATCGGTTTCGATTTTCTGCACAGGTTCTCCGGCGAACAGGGCGACATCGGGTCCCTGGCCATTCAGATGCGCGCGGCGTTCGACAGGACAAAGCCGGAAGACTCCTATATCGAGCCCCAGCTCTATAACCTGTACCTCAAATTCAAAACGCCCGGGCCAGATATCTGGATCGGACACAGCAGGCCGGCGCTGGGGCTTTCGTCCTATTTCGACAGTCACGGCCTGCTTCTGCCGACCCTTGCCATGGCGGGTTTCGGATTCGACCGCGACTGGGGGATCGGACTGTACCGGCAATTCAATTTCGGCGACCTCAGCGTGACTGCGACAACCGGCTCAGGCATGCCGCTCTATCTGAAGGGGAGTTACCTTGCATCGGCGCGGATCTCTGTCGGCGTGCTCGATCGCGACAATTATACCATCGGCTTCTCGGGTGGTTACGGCAGCGTATTAGACAACATGGGAGTTACGGTCACGTCGCACGACCGGGACGAATTCGGCATGGGCGGGATCGATTACACCCACCTGGTCAACAACCTTGAGTTCCGGCTGGAGGGACTTGCCGGTAAAAAGATGGGCGAGTTCGCTGCAGGCGTAATGCTG
>JAKJGD010000350.1 GCA_022704585.1 Spirochaetota bacterium
CCTGTCGAACCGGAGCACCCTCCCACGAACATGAGGATGAACAGCATGATCTGTCCCAGGAGGGGCCATGCTTCGAAATTCGCAGTTGCGAAACCGGTCGTGGTAAGAAAGCTCGCGGTCTGGAAGGACGCATACCGCAGGCATTCACCCGCCGTGGGGAACACGTCCCCGTACAGGGAAAAAGCCACCACCGCGGTCGTTGCCGCGAATATCAGAAGATACGCCTTCAGCTCGGAATCACGATACACCGGCCTGAGCCGTCCGGTCAGCAGCCGGTAATGGAGCGAGAAGTTAATGCCGGCAAGCAGCATGAAAACAGTGATGATCCCGTCGATATACGCTGAATTGTAATGGCCGACGCTGGCGTTTTTCGGCGAGAACCCGCCGGTCCCCAGGGTGCCGAACGTATGGGTCAGGGCGTCAAACAGGTCCATGCCTCCCAGCATCAGGAGCAGGGTCTCCGCAACCGTAAACCCTATGTAGATAAACCAGAGCAGCTTGGCCGTCCCGGTGATGCGCGGCGTGAGCCTGTCGACCGTGGGGCCCGGGGATTCCGCCTGTATGAGCTGAAGCCCGCCAATCCCCATGAGCGGTAAAATGGCAACGGTGAGCACGACGATCCCCATGCCGCCCAGCCAGTGGGTCAGGGAGCGCCAGAAGAGCATGGACCGGGGAAGTGCCTCCACATCGGTGAGTATCGATGCCCCGGTGGTGGAAAAGCCCGATATCGTTTCAAAGAAGGCGTCCGTATAATCGGGGATGCATCCGGAAAAGAAGAAGGGCAGCGCGCCGATAACAGAAACCAGCACCCAGCTCAGGGTCACCATGAGGAAGCCGTCCCTTGTTGTAAGGGCGTCAGCGCGCTGCTTTCTTAAAAGAACAAGCACGGCGCCGGCCAGCGTTACGGTGCCAGCCATCGTGCCCGCGAACGCCGCGAAAGAGGCATATTCTCCGCGGTAGAGCGCGATGCCGGCAGGCAGGCCCATGAAGCCGGCCAGAATGACAAGCAGGATCGAGATAATTTTGGCGAGTATCAGGGGGTTCATGGCATGCCGCTGTTCATTACTGGATGAACCGCTCAATTTCCGGTATCGATTCCTTCGCCGTTATGACGATGACCAGGTCCCCGGGCTCTATCGCGAGGTTTCCGTGCGGCAGCATGTTGACATCGTTGCGGACAATGGAAAGTATGATGGAATGCTCGGGGAAGTCGAGATCCCTGAGGCGCTTCCCGATTATTCTGCTCTTCTCGTTCGCGAGGAACTCGATAACCTCCGCCCGGCCGCCGAAAATGCTGTGCAGGCTCTTTATGTTCCCCCTCCTGATGAACTTCATGATCGCATCGACGGTGCTGTTCTTGGGGCTTATAACGACATCGATGTCCAGCCGCGACGCAATGGCCATGTAATTCGCATTCGTGACGAGCGCCATCGAGCGTTTGATCCCCATGGTCTTCGCGTACAGGGACGCGAGCATGTTGAGCTCCTGGTTGTCGGTAACGGTCACCAGGAGGTCGCGGTTTCCAAGCGACTCCTCTTCGAAAATGCTTTCATCGGATATATCGGCGTTCAGCACCAGCGCGTCCGGGAATTTGTCCGAGAGGACCTTGCAGCGCTCGTAGTTGGTCTCGATGATGGTGATATCCCTGCCGGTCCTGATAAGGTACTGGCAGGCAAGCTCGCCGATGCGGCCGCCGCCGACAATGACGATATGGTCCATGGTCTCCTGCTTCTTCCCTGCCTGGATGAAGATTTTCGTGAAATCCTTCTGCGTGGCGAGCAGGTAGATAGTGTCTCCCTCCCGAACCTGCGTGCCTCCGGTCGGTATGACGAACTCCTTGCCGCGCATGATGCCCGCGATGAGAAAAGGCTCCCTGATCCCCAGCCTGATGTCCTTGACGGAGCGGTCCGCAAAATACGAGGCCGGGGTCACCATGATGTTCCTCATCTGGAGGTCGGTATTCTCGAAGAGCATTACGTCGCTGTCCGCGCCCAGGGCGATGGTATTGGCGATTTGCCGGGCCGTCTCGACCTCGGAGTTGACAATGAAATCGATCCCCAGGAACGACTTCTCCGTTATTTTGGCACGGGAATAATCGAGGTTCCTGACGCGGGCGATTTTCACGGGCACGTTGAATTCGCTCGACACCACGCCGCAGGCGATCATGTTGACCTCGTCGGAATTGGTCACGCTGATGAAAATGGACGCCCTGTCTATGCCGGAACGCTTCAGGGCCGTTATGCCGGTGCCCTCCTCGTTCACGACGATGCAGTCAAGCCGTCCCGTCACGTGCTTCGCGCGCTCGGGGTCCTTTTCGATTATGACAACATCCTTTCCTTCCGAAATGAGCTGGGCCGCGACCTGCATCCCCACCACGCCCGCACCGAGAATCACCACGCGCATCGTGCCGGTACCGTATCCTGCGAGATTAGCAGTTTGATGAAAAACAGCAAACTGCATAGCGATACATGGATGTATCGCCGTTTTTCAGGGGCATGAGCCGACAGCACTACGCCGGGAACCGGTCATGCTCCGGGTCGAACGGCGGCGAGGTGATCACGAAAATGATCATGTCGCCCCCGCCCGTGTTCACGAGCCCGTGCGCCGTGCCGCGCGGGATGGTGACGATGTCGCCCGGTCCCACGTCCCGGTACTCGCCGCCGAGCCTCATGCGGCCCGTGCCCGTCTCGATGCAGTAGATCTCGTCGCTTATGGCGTGATAGTGGTCCGGCACCGCCTCCGGCACCACGCCGACATTGAAGCTCATGGTGCCGTTACGGAACACCTCCCGGAGCCCGATCTTCAGCCCCGGCGTTACCGGCACGCCGGCGGCCAGGTCGCGCAACGCGTCTATTCCCATGGCATGACCTCCTACTGCGCCCGGCGGGCGGGCCGCAGCGCCCTGATATTGTCGCCGTAAAACTCTCCCGCCGCTATGCCCAGGCGCACGCGGTCGAGCCTGGTCTGCAGCAGGGCGCGCTCGTAATCGTCCCGCGCTCCCTGGAGCGATGTGAGCGAGGTGAGCACGTCGAGTATGGTCACCTGGTTCATCCGGTACTCCGCCGCGACCAGGCGGTAGTTCTCCTCCGCGGACGCGAAGGCCTGTTTGTACGCCTCAAGCTCGCCGATGGAGCTCTCCCATGTCTTATATGAATCGGCGAAATCCTGTCGCGCCAGCCGCACCGTTTTCGACAGGCCGAGGTCCGCCTGGCGCTTCACCGAGTGGGCCTCCCGCACCTTCGCGAAGGTGATGTCCGGCCCCAGTATGGGCAGCTCGACCCCGATAGAGACGAAGTAGTCGCGGTATTTCGTTTTCGAGTACTGGCTCGTCAGCACGCTCGCCGGAGAGGTCAGCCGGTACGCGTCCATTGTCCTGTCAAGTAGCGAGCTCTTCGGCTTCTCCTGGTAGATCATGTAGGAACCCTCGATGTACGCGGAGGGGAGGTGGCCGCCGTACGCGGCAAGGAGGCCCGCCTTCGCCTGCTCCACTTTCTCCCGCGCCGCCCGCACGTCCCACCGCTTTTCCATTACCGCGGACTCGTCGGCCAGGGCGTACGCCGGCGCCGGCAGGTCCGCCGCGTCGCG
>JAKJGD010000351.1 GCA_022704585.1 Spirochaetota bacterium
GCAAGGGCGACCTTTCCGCCGAACCGGGCCCGCGCGTACTTCACCACGGCCAGGGTGTCGTCCACGAGCCCGCTGATGGTATAATCGCCGCGTCCTCCGCTGCTCAGCCCGTGGCCGCGCGGGTCAAAACCGACGACATTGAATCCCCTGCGGTACATGTCGCTCATGAACTGACAGTAGACCTGCGCATAGGCGGTTGTTCCGGGAACGAACACCAGGGTAGGTGCTTTTCCTCCGGCTGGAAATACCGTCAGGTGAAGGGTGAAACCGTTGGCTTCTATCGTTGTCTCCTGCATTGCCTTGAGGTCGACGTCCATGTTCATCCTTTTCCTGTCATTCTCCAGCTGCCTGTGCACGGATTCTTTATCGGGCAGCGCCCGGTTCTGGTATATTTTGCTTCCCGCATACCACGCTATGTGGAACAGTGCAACGACGCAGATCACGGCGATGATGATTTTTTTACGCATGAGGACCTCCTTGAATTAGTGAACAGTGAATAGTGTATAGTGAACAGTTATGGATAATTTTATTCGCTCCATAGGAGCGAATAAAATTTACATTAACTATTCACTATTAACTATCAACTATTCACTGATTTTTCTATCCATAGTATATCCGCCTTCTTCCTCGACACAGTATTCGGGTGCGAATAAGCCGGGTATCCCATTACCAGGCTCGCGTACACCTTTCTTCCTTCCGGGACTTTCAGCTTCTTGCCGAGTTTTTTGCTGAAGCGCAGGGCCAGGGTCATAAAGCCGATGTAGCAGGTGCCCAGGCCGAGCGCATGCGCGTAGTTGATGATGTTCGTGGCGGCGATGCTGCAGTTGTCGCAGACGAAGCTCCCTTTCGCGGGCCCGTGCACCAGGATCATAACCGGGGCGTTGTGAAGGATAATGTCCCTCCCCCCGGCGACCATCTCGCGGGCGTAATCCATGCGCCGGATGTAGCGGTTCTTTGCCAGTCCCGTCACCTTCATGAAGAGGCGACCCGGGCCGGTCTCGAGCCTGGCCGCGAGCCGGTCCGCGAACCCGAATATTCCGCCCGCGATCTCCCCTATCAGCGCGCGGTCGGTCACCGTGATGAAGCCGACGTTCTGGTCGTTGCTCGCGGTGGGAGAATACCGCGCAAGGTCGAGTATCCGCCCGATCAGCTCGCGCGGGACGGCCCGGTCCTTATACTGGCGGACGCTCCGGCGGGAGAGCACTATGCCGCGGTATGCCTCCGGGTCGATTTTCAGACTCTTCACGGGGAGTGCCTGCTTCGCGTCGAGACCCTCGTGGACGATGGCGTTTTTCGGGCACACCGCTATGCAGTGGCTGCACCGGTTGCACAGGTCGATCTCCACGGGCGTGGGTACGCCGTTGACGTTGCGCCATATGCCTGATACGCATTCACGCACGCACAGCATGCAATTACTGCATTTATCCTCTAACCGGTATATCTGCATACGTGTTACTTACTCCCTTGTGTATGGTATAAACAGTGAATAGTTAAAAGTGAATAGTGAATAGTTATGGTTATTTTTTTTATCCGCTTCTGCGGATAAAAAAAATAACTAACGATGGACGATCAACCTGTTAAATAACTGTTCCGCTCTGGAAGAGCGGAACAGTTACATTAACTATTCACTATTCACTATACACTATGCACTATGCACTATGCACTTAAATTTTTCTACTATTTTTTCCTGATGACGATCGCCGTGATGTCATCCGAAAAGTCAGAGGCTTTTTGCGCATGGTCGTAGAAGTCCTTCATGACATGGTCCAGTATGTCCCCGGAGCCGCCGTCGGGGGCTTCCCTGAGCGATTTCATGATGCGCGCCTCATCGTAGTGCGCGCCGTCCGGGCTCGTCGTTTCAAGCAGGCAGTCCGTGTATGCGATCAGGCAGTCGCCGGGATTGAACCTGAACGAAAGGGAGCGGTAATTTTTATCCAGCAGGTCAATGCCCAGGAACGGACCGACGATGCTCTCGCCGTCCGGGGGGGTCACCTGTCCGACGTTACCGGTGCGGCCCGAGCGGTAGAGCAGGTGCGGGTGCCCGCAGTTGGCGTACTCGATCAACGTGTCCCTGAAACGGAGTAATATTCCCGTAAGGTAATAGCCGGTCTGGCCGATCTCGTTGATGAGCGATTTGTTAATGGTGTCCATCATGGTTCCCAGTTTCTCGTCCTGGTGGTTAACGAAGTGCTTGCCGATAATGGAGCGTGCCAGCAGCGTCAGCAGGCCGGATGAGATTCCGTGGCCCGATACGTCGAAGAGGCCGGCGCCTTCGAGCCTGCCGTTAGTAAGGTAGTAGTCATAGAAATCACCGGAAACGCCGGACATCGGCTTGAATACATGGGCGATGTCGTAACCGTCGGAATTCGGAGCAGTGCGGGGGAGGAACGCGGCCTGCACGCTCGCCGCCATCAGCATGTCCTTTTTAAAGCGCACGTTGGAATCCTCCAGCTCTCGGTTTACCCGGACCAGTGTTTCGTTTGTCGCCTCGAGCTCTTCCATGGCGGCCTCGATCTCGTCCTTCGCTTCTGACAGCTCCCTGGTCCGTTCCTCGACCTTGTACTCAAGGTTGAGGCGGTAGTCGTTAATGGTGTCCGACGCGGCGTTGATGCCTCCCGCGAGGTTCACGATCTCCCGGTCGAGCGTGGAGGCGAAAATGATCCCTTCACCGCGTTCCTTGAGGTCCTCCACGACCGCGCCGACGTCGTACAGGGCCTTGTAGAAGCCCCGCATGATGAGAAAGGACAGGAACGACAGGATGGAGAAGAAGGTGATCAGGTAGATGAGCACCCGGGCGAAGGCCTCGCGGTTGATATAGGTCATGAGGATCGCGTACGTCAGGATGCTTGCCACCAGGGCGGCGATGATTGCCCCCTTGTACTTGAAGCTCGAGGGCGCCGGTGGCTCGTGGTCCGCCCCGAGCGAGCGCAGCATCATCTTGCACTCCCTGCGCATCCTGCCCGTGACCGTCTCGGCCAGCAGGTAGCTGACGCCGGCGTAGAGGGTAGTCTGTGCGAACCAGGAAAAAAATATGAGCGAGACGCTGAAGGCTGAGTAGTTCATCCAGAACGCGTAGGCCAGGACAACGATATCGATGTAGGCGACCTCGATCACCGCCACGGTGAAAAAAATGACCGGTATCCGGTTGATCGCCCTGAGGAGTCCGCTGTATTCGTCCTTGGAAAGGCCCGCCGTGATACTGATGGAGCCGCCTTCCGCCACGATGAGACGGTTAGCGGTGCGGAAGCTCGGAAGCAGGGCCGGGATCCCGATACGGGTCAGGCCCCCGTAGAGGATTACTGCCGTGGGGAACGGCAGGACGAACAGTATCTTGAGTAACAGGAAAAAATCATCGCTGAAATCGAAAAAGTGCGTAAGGGTGGGGGATATGTACAGCAGGTTGGCCTCGGTGATGAGCCCCGACCAGAGGATGGAAAACAGTACAACGGCGATGCCATATCCCATGCTCCGCGTTATGAAAGCAAATGTGATATCATACAGCTTTTTCATATGTCTCCCTCCTCTGTTTAAAGGAAGTGCCGCCATCCCGTTATGCGAAATTGTCGTTC
>JAKJGD010000352.1 GCA_022704585.1 Spirochaetota bacterium
TCTCGGTCTGGCGCCTGTACACCGCGGCGAGGTCGATGTTGTTGCCGCGCGCGAAGCCCTCCAGCGCCTTCGTCGGCGTGCCCGACGCGTCGTAGGCGGCCTTGACCGCGGGGCCCTTCAGTTCCTCCTCGCCGGCCTCCTGCCCGTCCGCGACGCCCGATGCCAGGATCACGATCCTCCTTGGCGTGGCGTACACTGATGCGTCACCGAACCCGATCCGGTTCTCCTCGAGCTTCTGGCGGAACACCCGCTCCACCGCCTCTATGGCCGGGGGAAGGTACCCCGCGGGGACCTCCTCGGTGCCTATCTCGCACAGAAAATTAGCCTTTTCAGACTTCACGTATGTCCTGGTATCAGCCATCTCGATCATCCTTTCCGGTTGCGCTTCCGGTTCGCAATAATTTGACTTGTTGCGTATCTTATATAAACGGGGTCCAAGGGGCAACGCCCCTTGAAAAGCCCCCCGTAGGGGTACCCACTAGTTTCGCGACAAATCTATCGGACTCACAAATAATTTTTAACCGTCGCCGTTTTTGTCAATGTATTAATATCATACCCCCACCTGCGCCGCTGAGCCGGTTCACTTGTCGTAGTCGGTATCGTCCCAAAAGCCCTTCCGGAGGCGGATGATATTTCCTTCCCAGTCGATGAGATCACCCTGGCTCCTGAGCCGTGCGATGAGGCGGGAAAGCGTCTCGGGGACGGTGCCGATAGCGGTGGCGATGTCGCGCTTTGGGATGGAAACCTCGTACGATTCGGCCCTCCCGAAGCGCTCCAGCAGGAACTTGAAGAAGCGCTCCTCCACGTCGAAGCTGCTCAGGTAGTGGATCCGCGAGGTGAGATAAAATAGTTTTTTTAAAATTGCACGGATGAAGTCCTCCCGGAGCTTCGCGTCGTCGAAGAGGCGCATGAAGTCCTCTCGGTGCACCTCAAACACCGTGGAGCGCGCGAGTGCGACGGCGCTTGCGGGATACGCGTTGCCGCCGAATATCATCGCCTCGGCGAAGACCTCCCCGGGGTGGATGAACTTGATGATCGACTCGCGCCCGTCATGGCTGGTTTTCACCACTTTCACCGAGCCCTCCAGCAACACGTAGAAGCAGTCGCCCCTGAATCCTTCCATGAAGAGGATGTCCTTTTCCTGGAGGGAGCGCGCCTTCCCGGACTTCATAACCTCACGTATGATGCTGTCGTCGAGGTCCCGGAATATTTCAGTGCTTCGGATTACGCCTTCCCAGTCCGCCATCCGCCTCCCCCGGTGAAATCACTCCATCATTCTTCACTCACTACTTTCACTATCCACCGCAGACTGTCAATTCCATTAACAATCGGAAAAAATATCCGGTCTTGACTTTGATCAAGTGCGGCACTTGATGTATCATGTATATTACATGCATATCGAACACAGGAGACACACCATGTCACAGAACACATCGGCAAACCAGACCTTCAACGCGGAAGAAAAAGCGGCGCTCAGCGATCTCATCGCCTACCAGACCGGCTCCGTGGTAAGCAGGACGCTCGTGCAGAGGGGCGCGGGCACCGTGACGCTCTTCGCCTTCGACGGCGGCCAGGGACTCTCCGAGCACACTGCGCCGTTCGACGCGCTGGTGAACGTCATCGACGGGAAGGCGACCGTCATCATCGCAGGAAAGGAGCACCATCTTTCGGCGGGCGAGGCGATCCTGATGCCCGCCGGCAAGCCCCACGCACTGCGGTGCGAGGAGCCTTTCAAGATGCTGCTGGTGATGATCAAGGAAAAGGTTCAATAACTGAAGGGAGGTGCCATCATGAAAAAGCATATCAAAAACAACGTCCACTGGGTGGGAAAGACCGACTGGGAACTGAAGAAATTCCACGGCGACGAGTACTCCACCCACCGGGGCACCTCGTACAACAGCTACCTGGTCCGCGAGGAGAAGACCGCGCTCATCGACACCGTCTGGGCGCCATTCGCGGAGGAGTACGTGAACAACCTGGCGATGGAAATCGACCTCCGTTCGATCGACTACATCATCGCGAACCACTCGGAGATCGACCACAGCGGGGCGCTTCCCGCGCTTATGGAGCGCATACCGGAGGCGCCCATCTACTGCACCACCAACGGCGCGAAGATACTGAAAGGCCACTACCACAGGGACTGGAACTTCAAGGTCGTCCACACCGGGGACAGGCTCAGCCTCGGGAGCAGGGAGCTTGTCTTCATCGAGGCGCCCATGCTCCATTGGCCCGACAGCATGTTCACCTATCTCACCGGGGACAACATCCTCTTCAGCAACGACGCCTTCGGGCAGCACTACGCGACGGAGTCGCTCTTCAACGACCGCGTCGATCAGGCCGAGCTGATGGAAGAGTGCGTCAAGTACTACGCGAACATCCTCACGCCGTTCAGCGCGCTGGTCACGGCGAAGATAAAGGAAGTGCTGGGATTCGGCCTCCCGGTGGACATCATTGCCACGAGCCACGGCGTCGTATGGCGCGACAACCCGGCGCAGATCATCCAGCACTACCTCGCCTGGGCGGACGCATACCGCGAGAACCAGGTGACCATCGTCTATGACACAATGTGGAACGGGACACGCCGCATGGCCGAGGAGATCGCGCGCGGCATCCACGAGGCCGACGGCGACGTCGTCATCAAGCTCTTTAACGCGGCGAAGGCGGACAAGAACGACATCATCACCGAGGTCTTCCGTTCCCGGGCGATACTGGTCGGATCGCCCACCGTCAACAAGGGCGTGCTGTCATCTATCGCCGGCCTGATGGAGGAGATACGCGGGCTCGGCTTCAAGAAGAAGAAGGCCGCCGCGTTCGGGAGCTATGGCTGGAGCGGCGAGTCGGTGAAGATGCTCAACGGCCTCCTCGGGGGCGCCGGTTTCGAGCTGGTGAACGAGGGGCTCCGGGTCGCATGGAATCCCGACGACGAGGCGGGGAAATCGTGCCGGGAGTTCGGCGCCGGTATCGCCAGGGCGCTTGGCGAGTTCGGAAGAAACGAAAAACAATAAGGAGGAAATATCATGCCGATTAAAAAAGTCTGGATAGTGGAAGCGGACTGCACCGCGTGCGGAAGCTGCGCCGACGAGGCGCCAGAAGTGTTCGATGTGGACGATGTCGCGAAGGTGAAAAAAGGCATTGATTTAATTGCGCACGAGGCTGACATTAAAAACGCCGCGGAGATCTGCCCCGCGGAATGCATCAAGTACGAGTGAGGTTACCAGATGAGCGAGATTCTCGGCAGCAGGGAAAACAGGATCAGCATCCTTAAGAACCAGATACGCCGGCTCCACGGGGGCGACACAGCCGAAGAGGTGAAGAAGGAGCTTCAATCGCTCCTGGGGCAGATCCCGTACGAGGACGTGGTGCAGGCGGAGCAGCAGCTCATCGCCGAGGGGCTCCCCCAGGAGGAGGTGATCCGGCTCTGCGACGTGCACACCGCGGTGCTCAAGGGAGCCATCGAGCAGCCGGGAAAGGAGGTGCCGCCCGGCCACCCGGTCCACACCTTCCGGCAGGAGAACCTGGCGCTGGGGCTGAAGGTCGAACAGCTGGAAAACGAATACCG
>JAKJGD010000353.1 GCA_022704585.1 Spirochaetota bacterium
CTTCACGCCGGGCCTCACGCCGCACCCCGGCGCGTCAAGGAGCTTCCTGGACAACATACGCGACGTGGCGCGCCTGGACCCCCGGTGCATGGACAACAACATTGCCTTCAACGTGAAGCTCGTGCCCAAGGCGGGCGAGTCCATGGACGAGATCATCAACGCCATGTATTCCTATGTAAAGGCGTATTTCGACATGGGCGGAATGCAGATGCAGTTCAACATGGTGTCGTCGGCGACGCTCCGTGACGCAATGGCGCACCCGGAGAATTACCGTAACCTGCTGGTGAGGATATCGGGCTACAATGCCTATTTCACGACGCTAAACCGGGAGATGCAGCTTGAGCTTATCGAACGGGCAGAGTACGGAATATAATAATAACCCCTGTCGTCGATATTCGGGGGATCTTCTCGGATAATGGCAGCGGCAACCGTACGGTGGCGTTCCTGCGAATTTAAGCTTTCTGAAAGGCGCTTTTTGAGTTGAAATTACTCATCATATTCTGCAGAGTGGTTCGATTACTTCGAAAGGCCCGGTACAGATTCACCGACAAGCACGGTACCGGCAAGGCCCGTGGCGTCAACCGGGTTTGTACAGACGTATACTTTCTTTTTGAACATCAAAAGCATATAAAAAATAATAATTATACAGGAGCGTTCTTCATGCAGGATACGGCAAAACCCCGGTTTACCTATGCCCTGGACAAGCCGGATAATCTAGTTGAATTGTTCGAAGAAACTGTCGCGAAATTCGGCGACAAGGAATGGATGGGCACCAAGAACAGCAGCGGCGTATACGAATGGGTCACCTACCACCAGGTTTCACGCCGTATCGATAATCTCCGGGCCGGGCTTGCGTCCCTGGGTGTGGGGAAGGGCGATTCCGTCGGCATCATAGACAACAACAGCGTCGCGTGGGCGACGGCCTGTTTCGCGACTTACGGTCTTGGCGCCCGTTTCGTGCCGATGTATAAAGTAGAACTGGAAAAAATCTGGAAATATATCGTTACCGACAGCTTTACCAGGGTGCTGTTCGTGTCCGGTGAGGACATCTATGAAAAGGTCAAAAACTGGCCGAATGAGATAAAAACCCTGCAGACAATCATAAGGATAGACGGCACCGGGCCCGGGTCTATGGAAGACCTGGAGAAAACCGGAGAGAAGAATCCGGTAAAGGCACTCCACCCTCATCCGGACGATATTGCCGGGCTCATTTATACGTCAGGAACAACCGGGGACCCCAAGGGCGTGCTTCTCTCGCATGGAAATTTCACCAGTAATGTACACGCAGTCTACAAGGCACTCGGTGTCCTGGATGAAAATATCAAGACGCTTTCATTCCTGCCGTGGGCCCATTCCTACGGGCAGACGGCCGAACTCAATATCGTCATCAGGCTCGGAGGGTCAACCGGTTTCGCGGAAAGCCCGCAGACCATTGTCGACGATATCGCAACCGTTAAGCCCAATTTCCTGGTGGCGGTCCCGCGCGTGTTCAACCGTATATACGACGGATTGTACGCGCGCATGAGGGAGACGGGCGGCCTCGCGAAGAAGCTTTTCGACATGGGCGTTGCCGCCGGCCATCATCGCCGCGAGCTGGCGAAGCAGGGCAAAAAAAACGCCATGACCGAATTGAAGTATTCCATCGCGAACAGGGTTGTTTTTGCCAAGATCCGGGAACGCTTCGGCGGCCAGCTCAGGCAGTGCGTGAGCTCCAGCGCTGCGTTGAGCCCTGTCATAGCAGAGTTTTTCTTCGATATCGGAATACCGGTGTACGAGGCTTGGGGAATGACGGAGCTGTCCCCCGGCGGCACCATAAACAGCCCGGCCGCGTATAAAATCGGGAGCTGCGGCAGGGCTATCGATAAGGTAACCCTCGTTATAGATAAAGGCGATGCCGAAGAAGACCCTGATTCACGGGAAGGAGAGCTCATCGTATACGGCCCAAATGTAATGAAGGGTTATTTCAACAAGCCGGAGGAGACGAAAGCCACCATGACCGAAGACGGCGGCCTCAGGACCGGAGACCGGGCGTTTGTTGACGATGACGGTTTTCTCTTTATCACCGGGAGGATAAAGGAACAGTTTAAACTCGAAAACGGTAAGTTCGTTTTTCCGGTGACCATACAGGAAGAAATACAGATCCTGCCGTCGGTCGAGCAGTCGATGATTTTCGGTCTCAACAAGCCGTATACCGTATGCCTTGTGTACCCGGATTTTAACGTTGTTAAAAAATTCGCGGAGGCCAATAACCTTCCCACCGATCCGGAAGAGATGGTCAAAAACAGGCATATCTGCGATTATGTCACAGCAGAGATTACTACCAGTTTAAAAGGGAAGTTCGGATCGTACGAGATCCCGAAAAAGTTCCTGTTTTTGAGCGAAGGATTCACCCTTCAGAACGGTCTGCTGACACAGACATTCAAGTTGAAACGCAGGGAAGTTTACAAGCGGTATGAAAAGGAGATCGAAGCCCTGTATAATGAATAATAATGCATACTTTGCTACATGGTCTCAAACACAAAAGCAGCGGCCAATTGCCGCTGCTTTTGTGTTTTGTGCCCTGACATTCTGACATCAGTCCCAAACTCCGCAGAGTTGGCAGTTTTATATTATAAGCCCTATGCAGGGTTTTTTAAGTTGATGATTTGCCAGCGATATCCCAGAATTGTTTTTTGGCTCTGACCCCGGTGTCTCATATGCCAGTACCAGGTGGCTTAAGATTTCCGATTACTGATCAATTGATGCCCTGTATAAGCAGGCCCTCCCGGGAACAGATGCGTATTATATCTTTCCGTTAGTTGAAGGAGTGTGGAATGCAAAAAATTAAAAACATCGCGCTGGTCGCCCATGACAACATGAAGCGCGACCTTATCGAATGGGTCGAATGGAATTTCCAGGTGCTGACAGGCCATAACCTGATCTGCACGGGAACCACCGGTACAATGGTGGACGCTGCTATTAACAACAAACTCACCCGAGATGGCCGCTCCGCAGAGGCATCCACCGACGTGATCAAGCTCAAATCGGGGCCGCTCGGCGGGGACCAGCAGATAGGCGCGATGATCGCCGAGGGTAAAATCGATATCATGATATTTTTTTGGGACCCTATGGAGCCGCAGCCTCATGATGTGGACATCAAGGCGCTGCTGAGGATCGCCGTACTCTACAACATCCCGACAGCGTGCAACAGGGCGAGCGCGGATTTCATCATTTCGTCCCACCTGTTGAATGAAAACTATCAACCCGTGCTCAAGGACTACAGCACCTACATCCAGCGATCAGTAATAAAATAACCGAAGCGGGAACGTACTGTCTTGCCGAACTCGGATGCATTGGGAAAAGTTTCACGTGATAACGGGGCATCTCCCTTGTATGACTTTATTTTGCTGATATACCGGCATTGGTAATTATTCGTTCGGCTCATTCCTTTATTAATATCCCTGGTTTAGTATTCTATGCGATTGATATTATCAGGCTCGACGATCAGGCTCTGACCCTCAATTAAAATACACCGCTAACCTCTTAAGATAGGCATCCTCATAGGACAAGAAT
>JAKJGD010000354.1 GCA_022704585.1 Spirochaetota bacterium
GGGAGAGCCGGCAGACGCGGCGGTGACGCAGATCGCCCTGCACCACCTTCCCGATTTCTGGAAGCAGATCGCCCTGGTCAACATAAACAGGGCGCTCAGGCCGGGCGGCAGGCTCTTTGTGCGCGACCTGGTCTTCTCCATGAAGCTGGAGAAGTACGATACCGCGATCGACCGGATGCTCGAGCGCTTCCGCGAGGCGGGCGGTGACGGGATGGCGGACAAGGTCGCGAACCACATCAAGAGCGAATACTCGACCTTCGACTGGGTGATTGAGGAGATGCTCTATCGCGCCGGGTTCGACATAGTGAGCGCCGACTACGGGGATTATTTCCTTGCCGCGTACCTCTGCACGAAGACGAGAGAAGCATAGACGCGGATACCATCGTTCGCAAGGAGCCGGACATGACCAACGAATACCTGAACTTCATCGTGTTTCTCGAAAACACCATGGCTACCTATTACCAGAAGATCAAGAACCTTCCCAGGCTGGAAGGGGCCAAGGCCGTGCTTGAGTTCATGGAGCAGCACTCGTTTGAGCACGCGGCCATTATCTCGGACATGGACAGGAACCTCACGAAGCCGGTGGTCCGGGAGAGCATGATCGCGGACTTCCAGAACAATTTACTGAACAAGGTCTACAGGGAGATAAGCGAGGAAAAGGACATACTGAATGTACTGGAGCAGCTCGCCGCGTCGGAGGAATCCGTGGGCAGGCTGTATCAGAGCTTCGCCAGCCTTTTAAAAAAACTGGCCGAATACTACCTGGCCATCTCGGACGAGATCAACGTGATAGCTGAACAGGAATTCGGCCACAGGGACCTCCTCCTCAAGGACCGCGAACGCCTTGCCGGCAAGGCCGCGAAGAAGTAGCAGGGCACCAGGGCGCCGGCAGCCCGGAGCGCCGGGACCTCCCGCCAAAAAAAGGACCGGCTTTCGGCCGGTCCCTCCCGATCATGCTCAATTGCGATCAATTGTTCGGATCGATCACTTTGACGTTCGCGGCGGTGGAGCAGCTGGATGTTCCGGTAATATCGCATCCCGCGGCCTCGCACTTCTTGCGCTGGTCATAGGTGTCGCTGCCATGCCACTTGCACTGGTTGGCCTTGCTGCTCGAGCTGCAGTTGTAGCAGCCTTCGCCTGCCAGTGCGTTTTGTGCCGGCTGGAACGTCAGCATAAAGGCCAGAGCCATACCTGCCATGACGGTTATTGACGAGAAAATAAGCTTCTTCATACTACCTCCCCTATGCATGTATTATGTCCAAAATGCCATGAAAAACGATCGCGTTTTTCATAACCCCGGGAACAGCATGAAACCTACGCCGTTTTTCGAAGCCTGTCAATAAAAAAACAACCCGTCCGGGCCCGCATTCAGGGTCATTTTTTTATTGTCAGGGAAAAACCATGCCGCATGCTTGACCCGACAGCCGGAAGGACCGGTACGAATCCGGAACGCGGATAAGGCAATGACACGACAAAAACCCTACGCGGACTATAAATTCATCGGCGTGAAGCCTTTCACGAAGATGCTCGATGAAGCGGGAGTCAATTACACGCTCTTCGACGATACGGCAATTGGCCGCCTTTTCAGCGAAAAACCCGATTACTTCAACCGGGACGAGGACACGATCTGTATCGGCAAATGCTCGCATGAAACGGCCGGGATCTACTTTGCGGAATTCGGCCTCAGGATCACCCCGAGCTATCGCTCCCATATCGTATTCATCTTTGACCATCACCCGAATGAAGAAGAGATTTTCGTGACCGCGGGCGATATCGAGGGGCTGGTGGCGCAGAACCTGGAAGGAGTCGATCTCAGCGAAATCATTCGACATTGAGTGCCGTAAGCCAGTTATCTTGAATCGAAAATTGCATGAGAACAAAACGTACATTAGCACTACTGTTCCTGGGTCCGCTACTCCTGACCTCCTGCCTGATGAGCCATCAATACCGGATCATCCGCAACCTGGATGCGCAGGCCGGAAACCGGCGCTTTGACCCGGCCCTGTTCAAGGCTGTCGATGAATACGCCATGAATGCGCCGGAAGCCGCCGCTGCGACCATGGAAAGCCTGGCCGCGTACCTTGCCCGTCCGGAATGGGGCGAGCTTGAAAGAGTCAGGGCGCTCTGGCGCTGGATCACCTCGCATATCGACTACGATGCGGCAAAGCGGAATTATTACGCCCCCGAGACCTTCAGGGACCGGAAGGGCACCTGCCAGGGCTACGCGGAGCTGTTCGTTCTCCTGGCACGGAGCGCCGGGATCACTGCCGTTGAAATAACCGGCTACTGCAGGGGCTCCGGGTTCAAGCCGGGAGACCGCATTCGCAATGACCATGCGTGGAACGCGGTACGCATCGATTCCCTCTGGTACCTGTTGGACCTTACCTATGGTGCCGGGGTCGTCAGCGACGGTAAATTCATCCGCCAGTACCAGGAGCATTATTTTCTCACACCGCCGGGCGAATTCATTTATTCCTATCTGCCCGAGGTGCCCCGCTGGCAGCTCCTCCCGGACAGGATATCGAAGATGAAATTCGAGAAGCTGCCCTTCTACCGGCCCGGATACTTTCTGAGCGGGCTCAGGCAGATCGACCCGGCCCCATCGTGCATAATAAACTGCACCGGCAGCATGAAAATCAGCTTCAGCGCCCCTCCGGGAATAACCCTTACCGCTGTCATCAGGACTGAATCGGGAAAATCCCTGTTCAAGCCGATCATCGACAGGAAAGGCGAGGTCATCGGGATTTCGGCTGATTTCCGGGAGCCGGGCGATTACTACCTGGTCGGGTGGGCCGGCCCGGATTCGGGCAAAGGAAAACAATCGTGGGCCTTCAGTTATTTGGTCAAAAACCGGTGATTGTAAATTTCAGCACACACCCTCTTCTCCGGGAATCTTCAGCCCTTCAGCATAACTATAATTTTAGAAATAAATTCTGCCGGGAATTAATCCATACTTGACATAATCCGTGTCCTTTTTTAGTGTAACTCAGTTTATTTGAATACGCAGCGTCACTCACCCATCCCGAACGATGGGGCAAGTCAGGCAGGGGTGATAACCATCCACCCTCTCGCCCCTCCCATCCGGGAGGGGAATTAATTCGCAATTCTTCTATTATATTTTATTACATGAGGTTCCCGTATGCCCAAACGAAACGACATCAAGAAGGTCCTTATAATCGGGTCTGGTCCCATCATCATCGGCCAGGCCTGCGAATTCGACTACTCCGGCACACAGGCCTGCAAGGCCCTGAGGAAGCTCGGCTACCGGATCGTGCTGGTGAACTCGAACCCCGCGACCATCATGACCGACCCCGGCATGGCGGACATCACCTATATCGAGCCGCTGAACGCGGAAACCCTCGCGAAGATCATTGAAAAGGAGCGCCCCGACGCCCTCCTCCCGAACCTCGGCGGACAAACCGGCCTGAACCTCTCGTCAGAGCTGCATAAGAACGGCACCCTCGCCCGGTTCGGCGTGCGGATCATCGGCGTCGAAGCGGACGCGATCGAGCGCGGCGAAGACCGGATCGCCTTCAAGGAAACCATG
>JAKJGD010000355.1 GCA_022704585.1 Spirochaetota bacterium
AATACCGGCTTGCTCCGGAGTGGATGCTGAAAGGCGCGTTTGCCGGTAAAAACATATCGTTCTGTTACAGCGTGCATTTCCGGGACGAGGAAAAGGGCTGTCCCGGCGTCCACTATATCCTCCCCCCGGTCCCCCGCACCATCGGCACGGGGCAGATGGTTATCGCCGCGTTTAAAAAGGACGCCGGCGCAAGCGGTGTCCTCCGGGGTTCCGGCATGTTCGGGATCGGGGAGACGGATGCCGTATCGAGCCTTATAAAGAAATGACCGGGTCCGGCCCGCCGCCTACAACAGAACTATCATCAGTATCAATCCCGCGAGGGAAATGACGGCAGATATAAGCAGCGAAACGCGGAACCTGTCTGATTTCCTCTTGTTCCTCATAATGTTCATCACCATGCCCCAGACACAGAGCAGGACGTTCGCTGCAAGAAGCACCCTGGCCAGGATGATGCCGGCGCTGAAGCCGGTCAGGTTCATCCGTACCGAACTGTAACTGCCGGTCAACGGGTGCACCAGCTGGTAAACGAGGAGCGCAATGAAAATCAGCAGCCACGAACCGATGCTGAAGAGCGTGATCATCCTGACCATGGTATCAGGGCCACGCCTGCGGTTTCTTATTTCAGCCATATAACCCTCCCTGTACAAGGCTTGATTCACGATCTGCCGTGATGCGAAAAAAGCCGGAATAGAACAGGCATTTTACCGTTCGAAACTTCACCACTGCGTTATCATCGCACTGCTCCGTGGAATAATCAAATACTATTTATACGGGGGAAAGCCGGTATCCCGTCATATGCGGGTCCCGCCCTGCCCGCCGGTGCGTCCATGAAGTCCGCAACGCCCCGTGGCGTAAAAAGTGGTGGACAGGCCCCGGGAAACGCATGATAAAAAGCATACCAGAGTACTATATATGCCCGCCCGGTCACGGCAACTCTCATAGTTAAAAGCGGAGGCAGCCATGTCAGATAAGATCAAACGCATCGCAGTCATATCATCAGTCGTGATATTCGCAATACTGGCCCTCTTGATTGTATCCATCTACATATTCTTCAGGCTGGCGGTGCCTGATTACAACGGCACCCTGAACATCTCGGGCCTCAAGGGGGAGGTCGAGGTCAGGACGGACGACAGGGGTATCCCGCACATTGTCGCCGGAAACGACTGGGACCTTTTCTTCGCCCAGGGATACATAACGGCCCGGGAGCGTATGTTCCAGATGGACACGACGCGCCTCGCGGGCAGGGGCGAGCTCTCCATGCTTTTCGGAGAAACAACGGTCAAGACAGACCGGTATTTCAAGACCCTCGGCTTCTACCGCGCCGCGGAGGAGGAATACGGGAACCTGACCCCGGAAACGAAAACAGCCGTTGACGCATACACGGCCGGGGTGAACGAGTACATTAGAACCGTGAAACGCCTGCCCAGGGAATACGTGATACTCGGCGCAAAACCGGTCGAGTGGAAACCCGCCGACTGCGTCGTGGGCGCACTCCTCATGTCATACCGGCTCAACGCGCCCCGCGCCATTAAACCCCTGCTCACCATGATAGATTCGCACCGGGGGCGGGACATGCTGAACAGGCTCCTCCCCTGGACCCCGGCCGGCGCGCCCATGGTGTCGGGCACGAACGGTCCCGGGGCGGAAACGATCGCGGGTAAAGCCATCCCGGAACGCGCCTCCAGGGACCGCTCCCCGATCGTGAGCGTCGAGGACCTGTCCTGCCCGGTGCCCCTCAGGATGCGGGCGAGCAACTGGATGGTCTTTGCCGGATCCAGGACCACCACGGGCAAACCCGTTTTCACCGGCAGCCCGGACCTCGAGGCCGTGATCCCCTCGCTCTTTTACCTGGTTCACCTGAAAAGCAGGACCTATGACGTGATCGGAGGGTCCATTGCCGGGCTGCCCGGCGTGCACGCGGTCGGGTTTAACGGGAAGTACGCATGGAGCATAACTGTCGGCAACGGCGACAACACGGATTTTTTTGTTGAAAAGCTCAACCCCGCCGACCCCGACCAGTATCTCACGGAGACCGGTTATCGTAAATTCACGATAATCGAAGAAACAATAAAAATTAAATCGGGCAGTACGTTCAAAGAGGAAAAAATCAGGGTCAAAATATCCAGGCACGGCCCCGTCATATCGGGCATCATGAACGGAATGCCGGAGAACTGCACCCTTCTCTGGCCGGGGCTCCTGGGCCGGGACGGCACCCTTGATGGCCTTCTCACCGCCAACCGGGGAAGAAGCTTCGGCGATTTCAGGAGAGCGCTCGGCATGGTCAGGGGTGCGAGCGTTCACGTGGGGTACGCTGACGTTGACGGAAACATCGGGTACCAGTACATGGCCACGTTCCCGATACGGAAATCGGGCGAGAACCCGGTCCCCGTCCCCGGCGAAACGGGTGCCCACGACTGGGCCGGATTTGTCCCGTTCGAGCAGCACCCGTATGCCCTGAACCCGGCGCGGGGGTACGTTGCTTCCTTCAACCAGATGCCCGCCCCGGGGAATTATTACGGCACCGCGTTCTTCCTGTTCGAGCGTCCGTTCAGGTTCGAGGAAATGGCCGGCGCAAAAAAGAAATTCACGGTCAGGGAAATCGCGGCCATGCAGAACGACACCGGGTCCTACACCGCAAAGCGGTTCATGCCCTACATCTCGCGCGCATGCTCACGGGACGCTTCGCTCAAAGAGTATGTATCGATGCTCGGGAAATGGGACCGCTTTATCAGCCTCGACAGCAGCGAGGCAACCATCTTCAACGCGTTCATTACGAAACTGATCGAGAACACGTTCGCTGACGATCTCGGAAAGGAAATTATTAACGAGCTCTACAAGGACCTCCACGTATCGATCCCGCTTCAATGGCTGATTAGGTACCTCGACGACCCCGGCAATGCGTTCTGGGACAACACGGTCACGCCGGCCCGGGAGACGAGGGACGACATGATCGTTAAAAGCATGAGAGACGCGATCACCGGGCTCAGGGACAGGTACGGCAGAGACGCGCACGGCTGGGATTGGGGCGGCGCACACAGGATGACGATACGCCACCCGCTCGGGAAAGTCCTTCCCTTCCTGAACCTCGGCCCGTACATGTATGCCGGCGACGATTTCACGATACACGCCGGGTGGTGGGACAGGGAAAACCCGTTCGAGATGATAAGTGGGGCCGCGATACGGATCGTGGTGGACATGTCCGATCTTTCAACCATGACCCTGATGAGCCCGCCGGGCCAGTCCGGGCTTTTCACGAGCCCGCATTACTCCGACCTGGCAAAACCCTGGTCGCGCGGCGAGCAGGTGCCGGCGCACTACACCTCGTATGCAAAGCTGAAGGATGTGTTGAAGCTGGTTCCGGCGAAATGAGCCGCGGCCACCCCGCGGGTCCTTTCCACGGCACGCCCTTTTTTCGGTGTGTAATAAAGCATGCGAATTATGACAGCAAAGCATTGCGCGGCTTGAGAAACCCGATCATGCCCAGCAGCTTCCAGACTGCGCGGCCGAAGTTCACGGTCCGTTTCACCTGGGGGGGAAGCT
>JAKJGD010000356.1 GCA_022704585.1 Spirochaetota bacterium
TGATATTGCCGTTGACGAGAAGCGCATCCGCCATTACCGGTACGGCCGCTGCATCGTGCGGCTCACCGACCGGCGGCTCCTCATCGCGCAGAAGGTGCCCCTTTTCAAAGACGCGTACTACACGCGGTTCGTGATCGACTGCAACTCGGCACATCCCGGCATCGATATCGGGAAGATGATCCTCGTGGGTTACGTTCCGGCCCGGGTGGCCCCGACGCAGGTCGCACTGGTTCCCAACGGCGCGGCGGCAGAGGTGACGATCAGCCTCATCCACTCGAACGGGAATCCCTATTGCGGGCTGAGCTTCCGGTCGGAGCGGGCCGCTGAATACATGAGAGTTTTCTCCGGACGCTGAGCAGGAGATCGGGCTCTCCTTCACCGTTGGCCAATGAATCTCCGCTTTCGCGGGGATTGCAGAATCCGGTAATCCTGCTAAAAAAAATAAAATTATTTTCATTTTCCCCTCGCCCCGTTCGTATGATACTGCACAGAAGACTTGAATCGATGTTCATGAGGTACAATCATTGCATTGCATGCGTTACCGTGCGGCCGCGGTTCCCCTGTGCCTGATCCTGGCGGCCGGCTGCTCCGCCACGTATGTCAGGGAACCGCTTGCCGTTTCGACCGAGGCATGGGAGATGACGCTGGTGAAGCTCGTTGCCGGACCGGACCAGTACTGGACCGCGGGCGGGTACCGGCGTCCCGGTGAAGGGAAACGGTATGTCTGGGCCACGATGCGGCTGCGCAACGGGCTGAAAACTCCCCTTGTCATCAGGCTCGACCGGATATTTATGAACGCGGGCGGGACCCGGAGGAGGCCCTGCATCATCGATGCTGATTGTTTTATCACGGTGCAGGCAAATCCCGCACCGAAGCTCGGTCCGGGCGAATCCATAACCCGCCGGCTCGCGTACATGCTGCCGCGGGGTGTTGAGCCGGAGAGGCTGACCTGTGAAACTGGCGTGATCGTAATTCCCGCGCGGGCGGGACGCTGAGGGGAGGCTACCTGAATTTATACCCGCATTTTCTGCAGGTCTGGGGATCGACGGCCCTGCCGAGATGTTTGCCGCAGGAGGGGCAGCGCCAGTTGTAGAACGAGAACGCCAGGGCGCCGAGCGTGACGACGCATATCCCTGCCACGACGATCGTTCGCGTGTTGTCCGGGAATGACGCGCTGTTGTTCGAGTACCATACCGCGAAAAAAGCCGTGCCGAATATAATCAGCGTTGAAATATAATTGAGCCTCCGCTTCTTCTTGTATATTCTCATGATCTCCTGGTTTCTTCTGGAGATCGCGGCCGCTTTATGCTTCGATTGTTTTCCGCCCATCTCAGGTCCTCCTTGCCCCGGTATCAATATCCGGAAGGTTGTTCCGCACGTCAAGATAATTGTTGTGCCGCGAGAGCAGCTCTGCCACTTCAGGCAGTGGATCTGCGAATATCCCCGGTAAATCCCTCTCGCCCTCGTGTTCGAGGGAACAGGCGAGGCGCTCCACCGGCGGGGTAAATTGAGCATCAACGCCCTCCTTGTTTCCACGCGCATCGGCGCGGTACCAGCCGTGCCCCTGCAGGTAGACCGCGTTCAGCCCGTGGATACAGTGGGCCCCGGTGTCTTTCAGAAGTATGCGCTGGTAGCAGAGGCCGGCGGGGATGCCGTTTGCCCGGAGGAGGGCGGCCAGGAGATGGCTCTTGGCGAAGCAGAAACCGGTGCGGTGCGCCAGGACCTCAGACGCCTTCAGCGTCACCGGGCCCATGCGGTGGTCGAAGCTGTGGAATATCCGGTCCCGCACGAATTCGAAGCAACGGCGGGCCGTCTCGAGCTCGTGCCCGGCGCCGCACGCCAGCCCGTGCGCGACGCGCGCTATCTCCGGGTGATCGCTGTCGATGATGGCAGACGGGATGACAAATATTCCCGGGTCCGTGCTGTCCAGGCGGCGCCTCCTTTGCCTCTGATGAGTCCATCATCACGTTAAGGCGCAGGATGTCAAGAGTTTAGCGGCCGCAGTCCGTGCGGCCGGGACCTGAAAAATTATTATCCTGGAGATATGCCTGTTGATGAAAAACAATTGACGGTAGCCAGCTTGAGCTGTAATTCTTGATTCAAGGTAGAAGTGACGCTCCGCTGCTTTATGCCGGCTGGAGCCGGCATGATCCCGGGGCGTGATTCCAGAGGAGGAAGGATTGTGATGAAAAAATTGTTGCTGGCGCTCGTTGCTGTCGTGGCGATCTCGGGATACCTGTTTGCCCAGAACCCCGGGGTTAAGGAAAAAGATGCGGCGAAAGGAAAAGCTGAAGCGGCGGAGGAAGACTCCTCTATCGGGCTTGATTTCTCCATCAATTATTACACCAAGTATATATGGCGCGGTATCGACTTCTATGACGGGGACGGCTATTTCTACCCGGCACTGGCATGGGAGATATTCGGAAGCGGACTCACGCTCACGGTCGCGGGGGAGGTGTCGCAGAGCTGGGTCTTCAACGGGTTTCAGCCGAAGCCGAAAAAATATTACTTTGAGGATTGGACGTTATCAACGCTCTACAAGAAGCAGAAACAGATTAACAACTACGCGTACGCGAACCAGGGCCTCGATGTGGGCCTTGATTACTCGTATACCTTTGAAGACATAATAACCCTGGGCGCAGGCTTCTGGTACTACTGGTACTACAACTCGAAAACCGCGAATGAGATGGCCTGGCCGGTCGTAGAGTCCCTCAATATCAGGAAAAAGTGGGACACCAGCTATTTCAGTGCCAACGTGAATATCGGGCTCGATTGCGTGCCCTGGATCAACCCGACACTTGCGGTGTTCTATGACAATTATTACGGGTACGAGAGGTCGGGCGATTACTACGTGCAGCTGGGGTTCAGCCACGAGTTCGTGCTCGTACCGGATGTCGTGACCATAACGCCCGCCGTCACCGCCGGGTATTATTACGGGCGCACGTTCGGGTATAACAACTGGTATCTCGCGGACCCGAACGGCACGGTCGGAGACCTGTCGGATGATATTATCTGGCGCAACCACGTGGCCCTCAAGAAGGGTGTCAGCGACGTCGTTCCGTCAGTGACGCTCTCGGTCACCAAGGACGGATGGTATTTTACCTCGGGTTTCTTCTGGGTCATAGTGCCGGCCAAGTCGTGGTACAAGGGCGGGCCGGTGCACCGGTATTACGCGCAGGTCGGCATGGGGTACGCGATCTGACGGTCGTCAGCCGTTATACTCGGATACCATCAGGGTGATGTCGTCTTCGAACTCGGGTGACGTGGAGCCGATGTAGGTGATGATCGAGCGGTAGATCTCCTCGCACAGCTCGGTTGCCGGGCGAAGACGGTGCTCCCTGATGATGCGCATCATGTTTTCCTCGCCGAACATCATCAGATCGTTGTTCCGTGCCTCGATGATACCGTCCGTGTAGAGGATGATCTTGTCGCCGCGGTCGAGGTACGTCGTCAGGTTGACCGCGTTGAGCGGGAACTTGTCGCTGATGATCCTGCCCTGGGCCCCCACCGACTCGACATCGCCCTGG
>JAKJGD010000357.1 GCA_022704585.1 Spirochaetota bacterium
AAGATGTTCCCGCCATTTGGTGTCTATGATCTGGAGGGAAATCATCCGCTCGAGTGTGCGCATGTCTTCCTGGCCCAGGGACTCTTCTTTCTTCCGGTAACCTTCGGCCAGTGCACCGGCAAGGCCCTCCTCGAACTCGTCGTAGTTAAGCTCCATCGGGTCGAGCTTTTTGTAATCCAGGTCAATGCCGAACTTGAATTTCATCCAGTTCTTCATGCCGTCAAGGTCCCACTCCTCGGGGTGGTGCTTTCCGCCGGTGAACTGTTCCATCTTAAGCTTACAGACGTCGCGTATATAGTCCTTGAACTTGTAGGATATGTCCTCGCCCAGAAGTATCTCGTCGCGCTCCTTGTAAATGAACTCGCGCTGAGAATTCATGACGTCATCGTATTCAAGCAGGTGTTTGCGTATGTCGAAGTTGCGGCCCTCAACGCGCTTCTGGGCGCTGGCGATCGCCCTGGTGACCATGGGGCTTTCTATCTCCTGCCCCTCCTCCATGCCGAGGCGCTGCATGATGTTCCCGATCCGCTCAGACCCGAAGAGACGCATCAGCTCGTCTTCCAGTGAAAGGTAGAACCGGGATGAACCGGGATCACCCTGGCGGCCGGAACGCCCGCGCAGCTGGTTGTCAATACGGCGCGCTTCGTGGCGCTCGGTGCCGAGGATATGGAGGCCCCCCGCCTCGACCACCCTGACGTGGTTCTTTGTCCATTCGTTGCCGTTGCGAATGATGTTCTTTGCCTTGTTTTTGTCCTGTCCGATCATTTGTTCGGCTATGGCGTCGGCCTTTTCGAATTCAGAGGTAAGCACGGCCAGCTTGAAGCTTTCCCACTGCTGAATGTCATGAACCGGAACATGGGATTCGAGCTCATCCGCATAGAGCTTGCGGCCGCCAAGGACGATGTCGGTCCCGCGTCCGGCCATGTTTGTCGCGATAGTGACCGCTGCGGGACTGCCGGCTTCAGCGATGATGCGTGCCTCCTGCTCGTGGAACTTCGCGTTGAGCACGTTATGGATAATGCCCTTTGAGTGAAGAATCCGGGAAAGCTTTTCAGACTTTTCTATTGAAATTGTGCCCACAAGGATCGGCTGGCTTTTCGCGTTCAGCTCGCGAATCTCTTTCACAATTGCGTCGTATTTTTCCTGCTCGGTGCGGTAAACCTTGTCAGGGTAATCACGACGAATCATCGGCATGTTCGGCGGAATAACGACGACATCCAGATCGTAGATCTTCTGGAACTCAACCGCTTCAGTATCCGCGGTACCGGTCATACCGGCCAGCTTATGGTACATTCTGAAAAAGTTCTGGAATGTAATCGTGGCAAGAGTCTGGCTTTCGCGGGCTATTGTTACGTTCTCCTTGGCCTCGAGCGCCTGGTGAAGACCGTCGGAATAGCGTCGTCCCTGCATGAGACGGCCGGTAAATTCGTCGACAATGATGACCTGGCCGTCCTTCACGATATAGTCTTCGTCAACGTGGAAGAGCGTATGCGCCTTCAAGGCCTGGTTGACGTGGTGGACCGTGTCGACATGGTAATTGTCGTAGAGGTTGTCTATCTTCAGCAGCCGCTCGACGTGCCGCACGCCATCCTCAGTAAGCGTCACGTGGCGGTCTTTTTCGTTAATCTCGTAATCAACCTTATCCTTGAGGTTGAGTATAACCTTGTTTATGAGATAATATTTCTTGGTGGACTCCTCGGTGGATCCTGATATGATAAGCGGCGTACGGGCCTCGTCAATAAGGATCGAGTCCACCTCGTCAACGATTGCGTAGTTAAGCGGGCGGTGTACCCTGAGGCTCTGGTGCTCGACCATGTTGTCACGCAGATAATCGAACCCGAACTCGTTGTTCGTCCCGTAGGTAACATCGCACCGGTACGCCTTCTGGCGATCGAAGGGTGAGAGATCGTGCTGGATGATGCCGACCTCGAGCCCCAGGAATTTGTAAATTGTGCCCATCCATTCAGCGTCGCGGCGTGCAAGGTAATCGTTGACCGTTACCACGTGCACGCCTTTCCCCTCGAGGGCGTTGAGATAGACGGGGAGCGTGGCCACCAGCGTCTTTCCTTCACCGGTCTTCATCTCGGTTATTCTCCCCTGGTGGAGAACGATGCCGCCCATCAGCTGCACGTCGAAATGCCGCATCCCGAGAGTCCTGACCGAGGCCTCACGTACAAGGGCGAATGCCTCCGGGAGGATTGATTCAAGCTTCTCCCCATTCGCAATGCGCTGGCGGAATTTCGAGGTCATGGCGCGCATCTCGTCATTGGAAAGCTTCTTCATTTCCGGCTCGAGGGCGGTGATCCGATGGACGGCGGGCCACAGCTTTTTAACGTCACGTTCATGCTTGGTGCCGAAGAATATGCTTAAAATTTTATCGATCATAGCGGTGTCCTTTATAATACGGGAAATCCCCCGGTCAGGCGGGGGAATAAACACGCAAACACAAATTACGTAACCCGGTGTATGCGGATGTTACAGACGGTTCATCAATTGCAATCTTTGCCTTTCGGTCAGCAGGTTTTCTCCCTGGATTAACGCGTCGTACATTAAATTTATCTTGAAAAACGTCAATAATAAAACGTGGCATTGTTCCCTTCCAACGAATCAACCTCGGAATCGCCAGGGTGCCCGCGCCCGTCCCCGGACAGCCATGTTTCCATCATCTCAATTATCCTCGATTTTAGCTCGTCAAGGCCTGTTTTTCGGGCAGCGGAGCCTATAACGGCCCCGGGGAAATTATTGCGAATGCTGTTTACAATGGATTCATCAGGCAGAAGATCTGACTTGTTGAAGAACAGCAGGGTCGGCTTGTCCGAACAGCCGAGCTCGCCAAGCTCCCGATTTACGGTCTGAATGCATGACATGATGTCATGCGAGGAGATGTCTACGACATGCACGAGAAATACGGCACTCTGAATCTCCTCGAGCGTGGACCGGAATGATTCGATAAGGTTTGCCGGAAGATTGCGGATGAACCCGACCGTGTCCGTGAGAAGGCATTTTTTCCCCTCCGCAAGGTGCACCGTGCGTGTAAAAGAATCGAGTGTGGCAAACAGCCGATCCTCCACGAAAAGATCATCACGGGCAAGCGAGTTGATCAGCGTGGATTTTCCGGCATTGGTATATCCCACGACCGCTCCGGTGAACAGGCTCCGGCGCCCTTTCCGTGCTGTGTCGCGGTGTTTCTGTATCCTGGCGAGCTTGCGGTTGAGGCTCTCTATCCTCCGCAGAACATGCCGCCTGTCGGTTTCAAGCATCTTTTCTCCCGGTCCCCTGGTCCCGATACCGCCGCCAAGACGCGAAAGCACCCCTCCCAGGCCCTTGAGACGGGGCAGTATATACTTAAGCTGGGCGAGCTCGACCTGGATCTTCGATTCAGCGCTGAGCGCCCTGCGGGCGAATATGTCCATGATTATCTCGGTCCTGCCGACGACACGGCATTTTAGCCGGTCTTCGAGGCTCCTGATCTGCGCGGGCCGTATCGCGTTCAGGTCGAAGACGATCAGCCGGATGTTCTGCT
>JAKJGD010000358.1 GCA_022704585.1 Spirochaetota bacterium
TCGATCTTCTGGAACCGCCGTGACAGGGCGCGGTCCCGCTCGAAGTACTTCTTGTATTCCTCGTAGGTGGTCGAGCCGATGCACCGCACCTTTCCGTGGGAGAGGAGCGGCTTGAGCATGTTGGACGCGTCCATGGAGCCGCCCGACACGGCGCCGGCGCCCACCACGGTGTGTATCTCGTCTATGAAGAGAATGACATTCTTCATGCCCTGGAGCTCGGCAATGACCTTTTTCATACGCTCCTCGAAGTCGCCGCGGAACCGCGTGCCGGCGATGAGCGAGCCCATGTCGAGGGAGAATATCTTCGCGTCCCTGAGCGGCCGCGGCACGTCGCCGCGCGCTATGAACTGCGCGAGCCCCTCGGTGATGGCTGTTTTTCCCACGCCGGGATCACCCACGTGGATCGGGTTATTCTTGATGCGGCGGCAGAGAACCTGCACGGTCCGCTCGATGATGTCCTTCCTGCCGATGAGCGGGTCAAGCTCTCCCGCCTTCGCCCTGGCGGTGAGCTCGGTCGTGAAGGCCTCGACCGCCCTGCGGCCGGCTTTTTTCCTGGCGCCGGCGTCCGGCTCGGCTTCCGTCTCGTCTCCTGCCATGTCCCCGGTCTCGCCCTCGGGCGGGTACTGGGACACGCCGTGCGAGATGTAGTTCAGGAGGCCGTACCTGGTGACGCCCTCTTCCTGGAGGAAAAAGGCGGCGAAGGATTCAGCTTCATCAAACAGGGAGACCAGCACGTCGCTTATATCCAGCTCGCTTTTCTGCGCGGACGTTGTGTGCCAGATGGCGCGCTCGAGCACGCTCTTGAACCCCTCGGACTGTACCGGCTCCTGGTGCTCGATCGTGGTAATGTGCTTGTTGAAAAACTCTTCGATCTTACGTATCAGGTTGTTGACGTCGCCCCCGCTGCCCTGGATGATGTCCTTGCCGAGGTCGTTATACAGGGCCGCATACAGGATATGCTCGGGTGTGAGGTACTCATGCCTGCGCGTTTTGGCCTCCTGAAAGGCGGCCATCAATATATTATTCAGTTCGTTGTTTATTTCCATTATGCTTCCTCGTACGAGCACTTGAGCGGGAATTCCCGCGCTTTCGCCATCTGGTGGACCTGGTTCACCTTGGTCATCGCGATATCAAGGGTATAGACCCCGCACACACCGACCCCTTTCTTGTGAACGTCCAGCATCACCTGAACCGCTCGGGCAGTAGGCATATGAAAGATCTTCACGAGAATCTCGACGACGAAATCCATGGTCGTGTAGTGGTCATTATGCAGCACAACCCGGTACATCTTCGGCTCATCGACCTTTTTTTCAGTCCTCAGGCTGAGGTCTTCTTCGAACCGATATCCGGCATCAGAATCACCGGGCATACCACCCCTCCCCCGCGACCAATTCTCGCATATTAATAATACAACTTATTGGCAGTTTTGTCACATTTTTCATAAAATTAATGTCCGTAATGCCCGCACGTGCTCAATTTCCCGCGTTCCACCGGGCTGATATCCCGTATCCGGGGTACGCAATCCCAGCCGGGACCAGTCAGCCCCTGCTAACCCGTGCCGGCGTATGAAAACAAGTCACGCCATCGGCTCTATTGTTGCAATACTTTTTTAGACGACCGGGGATCACCCCCGTACCCAGACCCGGTTTTCCCAGTCATATTTCTCGTGTGGGTGGAAATGCCCCTTGTAGGCCATGCTCGCGTTCTCTTCAATGTAATATCCGAGATAATAGTACTTCAGCCCGCGCGAGGCCGCGTATTCCGTTTCTCTGATTATGCTGTAGGTCCCGAGGCGAAACCGCTCATGCGACGTTTTGTATATATAATAAACCGAGCTCAGCGCCTCGTACGACATGTCAAGGAAACCGACCGCTATCAATTCGCCGTCACAGGAGTATTCAGACTGAAGCGCGGGGCAGGATTGCGTGTAAAATGACGCAAGAAAATCCTCTTCCTCGCTCTCCTTGCCGAACCGCTGAAGAGAATGATCGCGGTATATCTCGAAAATTTCCTCGCGATAGTCCAGCTCGCCGAACCGTACTTCGATTGCGCTGCACTTTTTCGCGATGCGCCGCTGGCTTTTACCCGGCTTGAACTCCTGCGCGAGTATTCGTATCGGGATGCATCGCCGGCAGTCGCCGCAATCAGGGCGGAAGTAGTATTCGCCGAACTTGCGCCACCCGCGCTGCAGAAGCAGATCAAGCTCACGGCCGTCAAGACCATGTGCGAAAAAATATTCGAAGCGCCACATCCGGTCAGGAATGTACGAGCAGGGAGTAAAATCACTCAGTCGTGGCTCTTGTAACAGTATCATGATGTGTTCGTTGCCGGAAAATGTGCTGTCCCATGATGCGCATGCGCCCGTTCACGCAATTGTGTAACTGTTCATCAGAGAAAAAATTATTTCAAGAAAATAATTCGCGCGAGCAACATCATTATCCGTCATCGAGAAAATGATGAGCATATTGAGAAAATTGACAGTAAAAATATTTTTGAAACTTTTAGCGACATAATCCAGAAAATAATTGACATTTTTTTGATATATGTTATTTTTTTTCACAAGCAGCAAAAAAATGAAAGAAAAAATTGAAATAAAGGATCTTCACAAGTCATTCGGTCATAAGGTCGTACTTGACGGAATCAATCTTACAGTGTATGAACATGAAATACTCTGCATCATAGGTATCAGCGGCGTCGGAAAATCAGTCATTTTAAAAAATCTCATCGGTATCATGACGCCTGACAGCGGCAGCATATGTGTCGACGGTGTCGAGTTCACCGGTGCGGACGCCGAGACACGGCTCACGATCCTCTCTAAATACGGGATTCTCTTCCAGGGCGCGGCTCTCTTCGACTCACTCAACATCTATGACAACGTCGCCTTCGGTCTCAGAAGAAAAAATGTGCCGGAAGAGCGCATTCGGGAGATCGTTCCGGAAATGCTGGAAAACGTCGGCCTTAAAAACATCGAATCACGCCGCGTGTCGGAGCTTTCCGGCGGTATGCAGAAACGCGTCGGCCTCGCCCGCTCCATCGCCCTCAGGCCCGAGATCATGCTGTACGACGAGCCGACGACCGGCGTTGACCCGATAACCGGCGGCGCGGTCGACCGGCTGATAAAAAAAACGCGCGATACCTTCGGCGTCACGTCGATTGTCGTGACACATGATATGCGGTCAGCCTACCGACTCGCCGACAGGATAGCAATGCTGTACCAGGGAAAGATCATATACACCGGAACACCGGACGAATTCAAGGGAACGAGCGATTTGTACGTACTACAATTCATCGAGGGAAGAGCCCATGGCCCGATTCAGGTACTCTAACCGGCTCTTCCTGTTCCCGATCATGTTCGGGCTGCCCTTCCTTTGCTGCCAGTGCAGCTACTCCTCCTATACCGGCACGGCCGTGCTGACCGAGCATCCGTGGCTGAAGCACAAAAAGATATTTCTGGATCCGGGCCACGGCGGCGACCGCGTCAAGAGAACGGGACCCAACGGCGTGTCCGAGCCGG
>JAKJGD010000359.1 GCA_022704585.1 Spirochaetota bacterium
CCCGCCGACGCCGATATCGCCGGCCGGAACGTCCGTGTCGTCCCCGATATGACGATATAACTCGCGCATAAATGACTGGGTGAACTTCATGACTTCCATGTCCGATTTGCCCTTGGGGTCGAAATCCGATCCGCCCTTTGCGCCGCCCATGGGGAGCGTGGTCAGCGAGTTCTTGAATATCTGCTCGAAACCGAGAAACTTGATGATCCCCAGGTTGACCGAGGGGTGGAACCGCAGACCGCCCTTGTAGGGTCCGATCGCGTTGCTGAACTGCACGCGGAATCCCCGGTTCACCTGCACTTCTCCCTTGTCATCGAGCCACGGAACGCGGAACATGATGACCCTGTCGGGCTCGACGATCCGCTCGTATATCTTGGCTTTTACAAATTCCGGATGCTTTTTCACCGTCGGCTCCAGCGTGCTCAGCACTTCTTCAACCGCCTGGTGGAACTCTTTCTGTTCGGGATCCTGTCTTTTTACCTTGTCGATAATTTCATTGATAACCGTTGACATATGCCTCTCCTCTATTGATTAGATTAATTTTCAACTATTTAGGATACATATAGTTTATTGGTCTAATTTTAGTTCCACTAAAATCGGGAGGCCCTTGTTGTCAATTTATATAGCTATACTAATGACTCGTGTAATGTTACAGTTTTGTAAAATTTCCTTTCACGATGGAAGAGGGATGTAGCGGTCGACTATTCTTTGCGTGCTTCTTTTAAACCTGTTTTAACTGTTTTTTTGTTGAATTCGCGGAAAATGGTCCCTTTTTGACTTAAAAGAAGACCGTTTCCATGGGTGTGATTCATGTGTCAGGGTCATGCCTTGTTGTCAAAGCATATCAGACTCTGTGTCCTGATATCCGCTGCAAGCCGTATCGATCTGCCCACATCGAACACGCTGATGACAGTATGATACCGGGCCTCATCAGGAATCAATTCTCCCACGATATCAGTGTATCCGGCCGCAATAGAGAGATTGAAAACTACGTTCTCTTTTTCCGGAAATATGGCAATGTAATAGGTGTCGCTCTCCACAAGGTCCTGGAAGAAATGGGTCCCGTATGAAACCTCCGGTATCAGGTCATCCCGCATGTAGGCTATCTCGACAATGATCGACATGTTGTTGATCTCTGAATACTTAACCGGCACGCCCAGGGACGGCGTGGTCGTGCCCCACCGGCCCGGGCCAATCAGCATGACCGGGGCATCGCCCCTGTTCTGGATCTGCCGGTTGATCCTGCCGATGCACCGTGCGATGCCGTATTTGTCCGTGAGGCCCAGTGAGCTGTACCCGGCCGGATGCACATACACGATCCACCTGACATCGGTCAGGATGCTCCCACCCAGGAAATGCCCCGTGGACCTGAAAAAGATGCGGGACTCGTCCAGGTTCTCCGGGACCGAGATGGTGTCTTTCCGCCACCGGATCTGCTGGGGCCGGCACTGGAGCAGGTTGATCCGGTAATTTCCCTCGACGGTGAAATTGACCGTGTATTCGATATCGACGGGGTTCTCGTAGATCTCCTCAAGAATGGCCAGGACCATCTGCATGTCCTTCACGAAGGGCGTGTTGTTGATGAATCCGTCGAAATTGATGAGCCACGCTTCCCGCTCTTCCATGCCGCGCTCGCGCATCCGCTCCTCGGTCTCCATATCGCGGATCGCCACAGAGGACTTGATGATCTCTCTGTTGTTTTTGAAATAGACAGTCGCGTCAACCGATTCCAGCCTGTTGCATGCTATGTTGAGTACGTCGATATTCTTCTGGGAAAACTTCCTGGCATCGTCCATGCCTGAATACGGTTTCAGGAGCGGATTATCAAGTGCGATGATGCGCGCGTAGTCGCCCTCGATCCTGTTAACCGCACGCGTCCCCAGGCCGATAACATGCCGTAGCATGCCCGCCCGCGGGTTCATGGAGCTGTTCCAGAGGTAATGGTTGTAGGAAAGCCCGACGCCGGCCATGTCCGGGAAAAAATAGTTTTCATGGTACGAGCCTGACACCCGCATGACCAGGAGTCCCATCTGCTCGTCAAGCTTTTCCAGGTGCTTGTTGATCCGGTAAGACAGAGCGTCGTCGCCCATGACGCTGGCGAAGATCTGCTTTACCGCCTGCTCGAACTCGGCGTACCTGCTGTCCGGCGATCCCTGGTTGACCAGGAAGATGCTCTCGTATTTGCCCGCAAACGCGTTTCCATACGCGTCCTCAAGGAGACTGCTGGAGCGGACGATGATCGGTGACTGGCCGAAATACTCGATGATCTGGTGGAATTTTTCCTTGATCTCGTCCGGGAACCTGCCGCTCGGTATGACCTCGCGCAGTTTTGCCGCGGCCGAAAAATAACCATCATCGGTCTTGTGCTCCATGAACAAATTCCACCAGCCGTTGTGGACGACGTAGGTATAGAACACGTCCGACCCGACATAAAAGGAATCGTGGGCTTCCTGGATCCGCTCCCATTTCATCCTGTTCTTGAACAGCAGTATCTTGCGCGCGAGAAGCATGCCGACCGATTTGCCGCCTATGAAGCCGGTTCCGATCAGGTGGTCTTTAATTTCAAGGAAATCCTCGAGCACCAGGTACTCCTGGGCCAGCTTTAAAATTTTCTCGTCACGGCCCATGATCATCCGGCAGAGCTGCAGCACCATCGCCTCGCGCTCTTCCCTGCTTCCCGGCGACAGGGCAAGGTCCTCGGCCTTCAGAAAGGTCCGGTCCCAGTAATCAAGGATCCGGATGGTGCTCTCAAGCCCCCGCTTCTGAATATGCTTTATCAGCATGGTCGACTCGATGCTGTTGATGATGGGCGTGAAGGTCGCACCCTTTTTCAGGTGGGGGAAAAACATGGTGGGCGTGTACCGGTTCAGCACCTTGAGGGGGTGGATGTACACGCTGGACTCGGTATTATACACATCAATGAGCAGCTGGGTCGTTTCCCTGATGCGGGCAACAGTCTTGAACGAATGGTTGTTCCTGATAATGGCGAAATACGCTATCGTGTCGAGCTCGAACAGGTAGGGGCAGGTGACGCTGAAAAAGTTACCGAGCATCAGGTCCGTGGCCCAGGCGGACTGGAGATCGGACAGACAGTCGAACACGTAGAACACGTCTCTCCCCTCGCCGGTAATGATGCTGTGGAGCGTGGTGGTGAACGGCTCGAATCCCCGCTGTGGATCGAGCTCGTACCGGATACTGTACTGGTGGGGGGCGAGAAGGGCCTCGTGGGTGGCAAAGCAGATATACACAAGGCGTCGCCCCTCTTTCATGGCGCTGTTGGCGAAGGGCAGGACAAACTGCTCGTAATCATACAGCGAGTCCACCTGCCACACGACATTGTCGCCCATGCGCAGGCTGTCGCACACCTCGTCGAGGCTTTCAAGACCGGTCGTAACTTTCAGCAACGTCTTCATTAAAAAAATTCGATCCTCCTCTCTTTATTCAGCCCTCAAGCAAGCCCCGCTCCGGGAACCGGATTGCATCAGGTACTGTCTTACCGGCGGGTGAAAAC
>JAKJGD010000360.1 GCA_022704585.1 Spirochaetota bacterium
TGATGACGTCCGCCACGCCCCGCCGCTCCGTCTCCTTCTTCACTTTATCTTCGCGATAGATGAACATGACGACGTCCGCGTCCTGCTCGATGGCGCCGGACTCGCGAAGGTCCGCGAGCGTGGGCCGCTGGTCGGTCCGGTGCTCAACCTGACGGGAGAGCTGCGACAGCGCGATGACCGGTACTTCCAGGTCACGGGCCAGCTGCTTCAGGAACCGGGAGATCTCCGCTATCTGGAGATGCCGGTCGATCCGCGGATTGGTCCCGGTGATGAGCTGCAGGTAGTCGACAACGATGACGCCCAGCTCCTTGTTCTTCTGATACAGCCGCCGCGCCTTGGCCCGCATCTGGAGTACGGTCGATGAGGGCGAGTCGTCAATGAATATGGAGGACCGCGAGAGCCTGCCGGACGTCTCGATGAGCTTATGCATCTCCTCGGACTTGATGTATCCGGTCCTGACGAGCTGGGAATCGATCTTGGAATCTATGCAGAGCATGCGCATGCCAAGCTGGGTCGCCGGCATTTCCAGGGAAAAGAAGAGGACGGCCTTCTTCTCCTTCAGGGCGATGTGATTGACGATGTTCAGGGCCAGGGCCGTCTTGCCCATGCCGGGCCGGGCCGCGATTATGATGAGCTCTGCGGCGTGGAACCCGGTGAGCATTTCGTCGAGCTTCTTGAATCCGGAGCCGACGCCGGTGACCACGCGCTTTGTCTCGTACCACTGGCCGATATTGTTCATGGTTTCGTGCAGCACGGCCTCGATCGGCTTGAAGTCCGAGGATATCCGCCGCTCGGTCACGTCGAAGATCTGGCGCTCGACCTCGTCCAGGAGCTCGTCCGTGCCCAGGGACATGTCATAGCACCTCTCGACGGACTCGGTCGACACCTCGATGAGCCTGCGGCGGAGCGAGAGCTCCTGTATGCGCCGCGCGTAGAACTCGGCGTTCGCGGACGTGGACACGGCCTGGTAGAGCTCCACCAGGGCCGGGTCGCCCCCTATTTTTTCGAATTTGGAGTGGTCGACCAGCCGTTGCTTGACGGTGGTCAGGTCGACGGGAAGATCTTTCTGGAGAAGCTCGAGTATGGCGCCGTAAATGATGCGGTGCTTATCAAGGTAAAAATCCTCCGGCTGGAGGATTTCGATTACCCGGTAGAGCGCTTCCCGGCTCAGGAGCACGGACGCGAGACAGGCTATCTCGGTCTCGATATCCTGGGGGGGAAGCTTTTCAGCCAGCATACATCACTCCTGTGCGACAATTACTTTTATCTCGGGAGTCTGTCCTTCGTCCAGCTTGATCTTGATGGTATATTCCCCTTCCTGCTTGATGGGGTTCTCAATGATGATTTTCCGCTTGTCGATCTCGAACCCCTGCTCCTTGAGCTTCCTGGCGATGTCCATAGAGGTGACGGAACCGAAGAGTTTGCCTTCCTCGCCGACCTGCACCGTGATCCGCAGTTCCATGCCCGCAATGCCGGCCGCGGTCTTTTCGCTCTGTTTCTTCCGCTTTTCCTTTTTGAGCTTTATAAGCTTGTTCTGGTGATCGATCGCCTTCCTGCTGGAATCGCTCGCAACGATGACCAGCTTCCTCGGCAGCAGGAAATTCCGCGCGTACCCGTCGGATACTTCCTTTATATCGCCGGCATCGCCGAGATTGGGGATGTCCTTTTGTAGTATAACTTTCATTGCCAGCTCCTTATCTGTCGAAAGATGTTGTTTTTCATTTTTCAGCGTCGCCCTTATGCGCCAGCTTCCTGAAGTCAGCCCACACATCAAGCGCGCCCACACCGGAGAGCATGACCAGCATGAACATCGCTACCCACATGCCCATAATCAGCATCCCCGCAACGGCCAGGGGAAGAACATACCCGGGCACGCCCCGCCTCATAAGCAGGAACTTCACAACTCCCAGCGCCTGCGTGAAATAGAGCAGCGCGGCCACGAGGGCGATATTCAGACCGGCACTATGGAGCACCGGATAATTGCTTTTGTCAATAAGTAAAAAGAGAGCCAGGCCGGCGATCAAAACAAAAATAAAAAAATCGTGCAGCCTGAACATCTCGAGACCGGCGCCGGGAACGATTCCCATCATGCGCCCGAAAAAGCGCCTGATGATCGCGAAGCCGATCCCTGCCATTGCCAGGGAATAGGCGAACGCTGAAAAAGGGACGCGGGCGATCATGTCGTTCCGGGACCCGTCGAACTCGGCAAGCATTTCGGCCTTGATGTCTTCCGGGGCGCCTGTCGCGCCCAGGATTTTCACCATCTCGATCCTCAACATGCCGATGAAATCCACGTTCTCGTACAGCATCAGGTAATAAAACACGGCCGTAAAAATCAGGGCCATGGAAACCGATGCCGTTATAAGAAAAAACTCGAGGCTCTTCCCCTTCTTGAAGGTGAAGCCCCCGAGACAGCCCATCAGAACCGGAGCAACCATCAGGGGCATGTCTGAAATACGCCCGGTGGCAGCCACCGTTACCGCGGGCAAAGCGGCGCACAGGATAAGGGCTTTCCACTCCAGCCGGTAATAGAGAAACGCGCACCCTATCATCAGCATCAGTCCGCCGATGGCGGCCGCTAAAACAGCAAACACGGAAACTATTGCTCTACAAAGGGCAGCAGCGCGATAATGCGCGCCCGCTTGATCTCACGGGCTATGACCCGCTGGTGCCGGGCGCAGGTTCCGGTTACACGCCGCGGAAGTATCTTGCCGCGGTCGGTGACGAACCGTTCAAGGATGTCCGGCCTCTTGTAGTCAATCGGCAGGTTCTTGTCCTGGCAGAAACTGCATACCTTCTTCTTGAACCGCGGAAGGCGCGGTCCCTGGTCTCCGCCCGATTCCTTGTCGCCGCGGTCTTTCGACTCGTAAAACGAGCCGCGTCTTCCGCCTCCGGGTCCTCCACGGGGACGATCGCGGTAGTCGGTCCGCTGGGGCCGGGGAGCATCCGCCGGTGCTGCCGGTGCTGCCGGTGCGGCCGGTGCGGCCTGCTGCTCCGCGGGGGCCTCGGTCTGTGCCTCGGGTGTTTGACCTTCGGTCGGTTCGTTATTTATAATGTCAGACATGATCTTCTCCTCTCACTGAGTTAATAATGTAATGGTATCGGAACCTAGAATGGAATGTCCTCGTCGGAAAACGGATTGTCCGTGTTCGGGGTCTGGTCCGAAGACGGTGACGGCACGTCCGGTGACGACTTCCCGCCCCCCTCGCTCGGCGGGGACAGGAACTGAAAATTATCAACGACGACCTCGACAGTCTGGCGCTTCTTGCCTTCCTGGTCGTCCCAGGAGCGCTGCTGGAGGCGTCCCTCGATGCCTATCCGCTGCCCTTTCTTGCAGTACTCGGCAATCACTTCGCCCGTCTTGGCCCAGGCGACGCAATTGAAGTAGGAGACCTGCTCCTTCTTTTCGCCGCCGGCGACATACGTACGGTTGTTTGCAATCGAGAAGCTGCATACCGATGTCCCGCTCTGCGTGTACCTGAGCTCAGGATCACG
>JAKJGD010000361.1 GCA_022704585.1 Spirochaetota bacterium
TGGGTGCAGAGCTGCGTGGACTACATCAGGAGCAAGGGCGGCGTGTGCGAGGCGAACAAGGGCGTCACCGCAATCGACGTGAAAGACGGGAAGATCGCCGGTGTGACCGTGAACGGCCGGGAGAAGAAGACCGCCGACATCTACGTGTCCGCGATGAGCCCCTACGCTCTCAGGAAGCTCCTGCCCGACGACAGCTTCCGGCTTAATTACTTCCAGGACCTGACCTTCTTCGAGGAAGCGGCCTCGATGTCGATACAGATCTGGTACGACCGGAAGCTCACCGACATCGACGTGACCTTCTTCTCCAGCGACGTGACCTTCAACACCTACGCCGACCTCTCCAACGTGCTCCCGCACATCTTCAAGGGCGGTACCATGTTCGAGATGGTCATCGCGCCCGCGGAGCAGCTGCGCCACCTCCCGGACGAGATCATATTTGAAAAGTGCAGCGAAGACATCAAAAAGCTGTTCCCCGCGGCCCGCGAAGCGACCGTGAAGAAGTGGGTCCTGGTCCGGAAGCGGCAGAACGTGTACAAGCCGACCCCGGGCATGGAGTCGCACCGCCCCTTCCAGCGCTCCCCCTACCCGAACTTCTATCTCACCGGCGACTGGACAAAGACCCACGTCAGCTCGGGCGGGATGGAGGCGACGATCTGGAACGCGAACAAGTGCTCGGAGCTCGTCATACAGGACAAGCTGGGCAAAACCGTCCCGCTCAACGTCGAGTTCAAGCCGAACAAGGGGCTCCTGCCCCTGGTCAAACCGATTATGATCTGCGGTAAATGGGCGCTCAGGCTCGCGGCGCTGCTGTTCTTTGCGTGGCTGGTGCTCAGGGCATTCGGCATAACCATCGGCCTGGGGATGCTCGGGCTGTAACAAGGAAACACGGGAGACTGTCATGAAAAAAATAACCGTTATTGCGCTCCTCTCCGCCGCCGCGCTGCTCTTTCTCCAGCCGCCGGCGCGAACTGCCGGCGAGGCATCGTCGGAGAAGTGGGTCGTCGTAAAGAAGGGCAACGGCATCGTGAGCTACGGAATGCCCGGCTCCAAAGACCCGGTCAAGAAGGTCTACGCGGTGGGCATCGTCAACGCGCCCGTACCGGTAATCGAGGCCCTGCTCCGGGACGTGGACTCTCACAACAAGTACGTGCACATGGTGACCGAGGCGAAAAAGATCGAGCTGCCGGCGCGGAAGAACGCGAAGGATTTGTTCTTCGAATACTGCAGGCTCGGCATGCCGTGGCCCGTGTGGGACCGCGACGCCGTGGGCCAGTGCGAATTCCTCTACCACGCCGCCTCCGGCGAGCTCTGGGTGCACATCAAGGGCTACAGGGCCGATGACTTCAAGCCGAACCCGCGCACGATCCGGATGCCGGTGACGAACCTCGACTTCAGGCTTGTGCCCAAAGGGCCGGCGGAGACCGAGGTGACCTATTCCATTGAGGCGGACCCCTCGATTGCGCTCGCGCCTTTCATCCTGGACATGCTTTTCAAGACGCTGGCCTACAACACCATAAAGAACATGCGTGAGATGGTGAAGCTGGATCCGTACAGGAACGCGAATGCGGTCGTCACCACCACGCCGTGGAAGCGCTGAGGCTGGGGGCAACGCCATGGGTGTCGTCATCATAGGAGCAGGCGTCGCGGGACTTGCCGCCCTGCACGCGCTGAGAAAAGCGGGGGTCGACGCGGTCTGCCTGGAGGCGAGCGACCGCGCCGGCGGGCGGGTGGCCTCCCTGCGCAGGGACGGCTTCATACTGGACACGGGCGCGCAGTTCTTCTTCCGCTATTACGACACCTGCTTCGGGCTCTGCCGCGAGCTGAGGCTGGGCGGGGACATCCGGTCCTTCCCGTTCAGGGCCGGCCTGCCGGACCTGGGACCGCGGAACAGGGTCACGCCGGTGCTCGCCACCATACGGCCGGGCACCGTGCCGCGCACCCTCCTTGACCTGCTCCGGTTCAGGGGCGTGTCGCTCCGATCGGTACGCGAGCTCCTTCCCCTCATACCGACCCTCGCGGCGCGGCACAGGAGCCTCCGCTTCACCCGGGCCGCTGACACGCTGGACCTGGACACGGAGAACCTCGCGGAATACACGCTGCGCCGGTGCGGGACGGAGGCGCTGGAGCGCATCATCCAGCCGGTCGCCTCGTGCATGACGCTGGGCGAGCCGGAGGAGCTGGGCGCGGGGTACGGGATGGCGCTGTTCTGGTACATGATCAACGGCCTCTTCACGCTCCGGAACGGCATCGGCTCGATCAGCGAGCGGCTGCACGAAGCGCACCGGGACAGGGTGCGCTTCGTGACTCCGGTCAGGAGGATCGTGATCGAGAAGAACGAGGTCCGGGGCGTGGAGACCGCGAGGGGCCTCATACAAGCGGACGCGGTCGTCTGCGCCGTCACCGCGACGAAGGCGCTGGAGCTCATGCCGGGCCTGCCGCCGTCCCTGGCCGGACCGCTGCGCACCGCTCGCTACAGCCAGGGCTGCCACGTCATGTTCGGGCTGGAGAAGCGGCTGCTCCCGCGCGGGTGGTACGCGATAGCGCTGCCGCGGAGGAGCGGCTCGCCCATGGCCGGGTTCACGGACAGCTCCATCAAGTCGCCGGCCTACGCGCCGGAGGGCGCGGGCCTGGTGCACTGCTTCACCTACGGCAAACACGCGGCGGAGATGATGGGCATGAAGGACGACGCGGTCGTGCGGGCGCTGGTGGCCGACATCAGGCGGTACGCGCCCTCGATGCCGGACCGGCCCCTCTTCACGGAGATTTGCCGTTTCCGCGAGGCGGTCTGCACCGCGCCTGCCGGCATGCTGACCGCGATACAGCACATGAAGAAGGAGAGCTGCCGCGACGTCAGGGGCCTGGCCCTGGCCGGCGAATACCTCCACATGCCGTCGGTGGACGGCGCGCTCCGGAGCGGGATCGACGCCGCGGAATCATTGCTAGCCTGAACAGAGGAGAGAGGAAGATGGGGAAGAGAGAGATCACCATATACGGATGCGGCATGTCGGGCCTGGTCGCGGCGATCAACCTGGCGCGCGAGGGGCACGCGGTCGTGGTCCGCGACAAGGAGGCGGGGTACGGCGGGGACAGCATGTACAACCCCTCGACCCACTGCACGCCCATCGACCGGAAGCGCTGCTCCGACTACATCGGGATAGACATCTCGGGCGTGTTCTATCCCCTTATCGCCTGCCCCTTTTACCTGCACGACACGCGGTCGGACGCGCCGCACAGCGGGCTCTACTCCGTGGAGCGGGGCGCGCGGCCCGGGAGCCTGGACACCCTGCTGTACGGCATCGCAAAAAATGAAGGCGTATCGTTCGAATTCAGTTCACCGCTGAAGAAGCAGGACCTGGGGAAGCTGCCCCCTGACACGATCGTCGCCTGCGGACTCACGCCATCGGCGTACGAGATGCTCGGAGTGCCAAGCCAGACCTGGTACGGGTGGGTCTCCCGCGGCGAGGCGGGGTTCAGCGACTACTCCCGC
>JAKJGD010000362.1 GCA_022704585.1 Spirochaetota bacterium
TCATCCAGGGCTTTGAAGTGCTCACCCCGCCCGTGGGACGCAACGTGGCGGAATCCCTCAGGCAGGTGCAGGCCTTCCAGCTCGTTCGCGAGAGCAAGGGCACACAGGCCACGCCATCCGGCTGGAAGCCGGGGAAGATGACCCTGAAGCCGGGCCCGGACCTGGTGGGAAAAGTGTGGGAAGTCTGGAAGACCAGCATGGCATTTGATGATTGAGAGACATGGAAGCCCGGGACGGCCTTTATGACAGGCCGCTCCCGGCTGCTCTATCCCCTCACATCGAAAATTATGTTTGCATTCCCCGGCTGCGGGACGGCAATCTGACATGCAAAATAAACATTACGCCGGTTCATGTTTAATCCTCAATGGGAGCTCGTCATGAAAACATTCTCGCTCGCTGACTCATTTTTGGGCCGCCATGCGCTCATTCTGCTGTTCACCGCTGCAGCAATCACCCTGTTTCTTCCCGCGTCTTTCGGAAACGACAGAAAAATCTACACGGATCCCCGCACCTATACCCGCGCTGAGGTGGTGAAGATAGAGCACTCAAACATCGGGACGGATGCGGTGCCACAATCCGAGATTAAGGTTCACCTCAGTGTGCTTGACGGCCCCAATAAAGGAAAGAGCTATATTTCTGTCTACCGGGGCGACGATGACATGCCGAAGGAGATGTTCTACCGCCAGGGCGACACCGTGTTTATCGGCATCTCCGAAACTGAAGGCGCTGACGCGGTAGAATATGTTTCAATCTATGACGTGGACAATACGCGCGGGCTCATCATCCTGGGAATACTGCTGATTGCCTCGATCATACTGGTCGGACGTTTGCGCGGCGCCCTCGCCATGCTTTCACTCGTCGCGACCATCATACTCATCTTCAAGTTCCTGATCCCGCAGACGCTTAAGGGGGCATCGCCCCTTCCCATAGCCGTGGCCATTTCACTTCTGGCCATTATCGTCACCATACCCATAATACTCGGCCTGAAGAGAAAAACAGCCGCCGCGGTGCTCGGCGCATCCTCCGGTGTGGTGCTTGCGACCCTTCTCTCTCTTGTTTCAGGCTGGCTCATGCACCTATCCGGGATCGTCACCAATGAGATGATGACCGTGTTCTACGCTTCCGCAGTGGAAATAAACCTGCACGGCCTCGCCCTGGCCGGCATGGTTCTGGCTGCCCTCGGCGCCATAATGGACGTGTGCATATCCATCGCCTCCGCCACGGAGGAGATATTCCGCGTCCACCCGGAGATTTCGGTCAGGGAGGCCTTCCGGTCGGTCATGACGCTAAGCTCCGACATGCTGGGTGCCACGGTCAACACCCTGCTCTTCGCTTACGTTGGAAGCGCGCTGCCGCTGGTTCTGCTCATAGCGATGAAGCTTGAACCGGGGATGCCCTTCTGGATGGTCTTCAACTACAACCCGGTGCTTAGCGAGCTTGTTAAATCAGCCGTCGGTTGCATGGGCATGTTCCTTGCCATGCCGGCTACCGCCTTTTTCTGCATCGAGCTCCACAAGAGGGGAAGAAAACATGTTTAATGGATCATCCTCCCGCGATCATGGCAATGATGGTTATACTGTCGCCGTCGTGAAGCACTGATCCAGGCTGCATTCTCCTTCCCTCCTTCATGCAAATAACCGGGAGCTCCCGCGGTATCTTAAGGCTCAAAACCAGCATTGAGGCAGTGGAGCCGAAGGGGACGACCGCCTCGTCACCGGCAATGTATTTGCGAACAGGGCCCTTGCCGGAAACCCTGACGCTTATAGTGTCCGCGGCCATATCCGCTCCGCCTCTTCCACCAGCCCGGCGGCCTCGAGCCTGCTGCGCGCCGGCACGCCTTTTCCGGGGTCGAATTGCATGAGTCCGTAAAACCGCTCTTTCATCTCATCGAACAGAACCTCGATACCGGCAGTGTCTCCGTCACGCGCCGGCTCGAGCAGGCGGGGGCTCAGAATATCATCCGATGCGAGCAGACCGTACCGGTGGTTGATGCACCGCTTCAGCAGAAAGCCTCGCATGCCGGCCTCCATCAAGGATTCGACGGTATACCCGTAGCCGGCTGCCGCATTGATCAGGGCTACGATCTCCGGCAGGGTTAGCGACCGGTCGGCAAACTGGCACAGGCACGCGCTGTTTTCAACGCAGCCGATGGCCGCGGCCAGCACCATGGTCTCCGGTTTTTTCTCGCCGGTAAGCGCCTCGAGATCGAACTCGAACCCGATCTCGGGATAATTGCACGCCCCTGTTTCCATGAAGTGCATGGCTGTCTGCACGTGGCAGGCGCCGCGCGGGCTGACCGCGTACGCCAGGGCATGGCCGTGGCCCCCGCGGGGATCGTGCATGGGCGCCTCGAGCCCCTTGCTCTGTGCCGTGTATGATGCCGCATTCCCTCCGATCGCCCGCGCTGCAACGGCGCTGCCCATTGAAAGCAGCCCGCCGGCTAATCCGCGCCGCTGCGCCATGGCAGGGAGCAGAGTGTGTATTACCGTGTCCATGTCTCCCCAGCGGACCGCGACGCCGCCGGTGTGATCGTCGGTAAGGTCGCCCCGCTCGTACGCCTCCATGGCCCAGGCGATGGTTGAGCCGGCGCTGATCGTATCCATACCGAGGTCGTTGCAGACACGCCCGGCCTTGCACGCGGCCGCAAGGTCCGCAGAGCCCATCAGGCTCCCGAATGCCACAACGGTTTCATATTCCGGCCCCGGGCCTTCGTCTATCGCAAATGGTCCTTCCTCCACCCGTACGATCCGCTTGCACGCAACCGCGCAGTATGCGCAGGTGCCCGTCCCCGTCAGAAAGCGATCGGACATGGTGCTCCCGGTGAGGGCGTTCCCCATCTCCTCGTCGAAATTTGACGTCCAGTTCCGTACTGGGACGTCGCCGCTGTACATGTGCCCTTCAAGATTCCCCGCCGTGCCGAAGTCATGGAGCACCTGCGAGATAAGATATTCCTTTATGCGCGGCGTCAGCTCCTTTATCATGGATTTCAGCTTCACGGGGTCCGCGTGATCGATCCCGGCCTTACCCTGCACCGCCGTGATTGCCTTCAGGTTTTTCGAACCCATCACCGCGCCCATGCCGCAGCGTCCGAAGGCATGGTGCGCCTCGTTCAGGACGCAGGCGAACGGCACCATGCTCTCTCCGGCCGGGCCGATCACGAGGGAGGTCGATTTCTTGCCATGCGACTCCTTGAGCGCGGCGGTACATTCAACGATGCCCCGCCCCCAGAGTCCGCCGGCGTCCCTTATTGAGATCGTGTTGTTTTCGATAAGGAGGCAGCACGGTTTCTCCGCTTTTCCGGTTACGAGCAGTCCGTCAAAACCGGCCAGCCTTAGCGCAGGGGGGAAAAAACCGCCGCACGATGACTCGGCGAGGCATCCGGTCAGCGGCGAGCGGGCGGTCGCGCTCATGCGGCTCGCCCCCGAGAGCCTGATGCCTGCGAGGGGCCCGTTCAGGAGAATAAAGAGCGCCTCCGGGGAAAGC
>JAKJGD010000363.1 GCA_022704585.1 Spirochaetota bacterium
CTGAGGGCCGGTGTTAACCTGCTTGAGGAGAACCGTCTCAAGCTCGAGGTTCAGCCGGAATACTGGCGCATGGGACATGATAACAATTACCGGGTCTCAACCGGCATATCATACGTTATTACGGATTATCTGACGGCACGAGCGATGTACCAGTATGATTATCTGACGAACGATCATCGTGCCGTGGCGCAGTTATATCTATACTGGAGAGCGTGAGAGGAATAGTTATCGTTATAAGGGGGTCAGAGCCCCATGCAAGCCGATAGTTATCGGTTAGATAAGGAGAAAAGCAATGAAAAATATGCTCATAATCGCGATACTGTTTGTCTTTGCAGCGCCCGCCGCCTATGCAGCGGTTGGCTGTGACCTGAACGACCCGGACCGTGACGTAAAGCGCCTTTTCCCCGGATCAACAGGATATAAGACAATCTACTTCTCCATCGACCGCGCAGGCGGAAAGCCCCTCCTTGCCAGAATCGAAAAGCGGCTCGGTGACACGTTCCACGGGCTTTATGAAACCATTGATGTGCCCTACACGCTCTACGAGGTATACCGTGGCAAAGATAAGATCGGATATATCCATGGCGTAAACCAGAAAGGCCAGTATGGCGGCATCCAGGTGTTTCTGGCGCTGGACCTGGACGGCGTGATACGGGCGTTCTACATCCAGAAACTCACTTCGAAACAGGGAACTCTTCTCCGGAGCCCGGCGTTCGGATCGCAGTTTATCGGTTTCTCGCTCGCGGATTTCAGCCTGTATGATATCGTTACAGGATCGGCGAATGGCCGCGTATCCGGCATCAGGAACCCGTCACCCGCAACTGTGCAGGATTTTCGCTCCGCGATGAGGGCGGTAAAGAAGAACCTGATCCTCATGGATGAGTTCGTTCTGGGGAACAGGTATTTGAAATGAGGGGAGGCTTGTTATGATCAGAATATACCAGATAGCGTATAAAAACCTGCTCAGGAAAAAGACCCGTACCATCCTCACCATTACCGGGATCTCGCTCTCGGCGTGGGTGCTGGTGAGCCTGCTCGGCTTCAACCGGGGGTACGAGAGCGCTCTCAACAGGGACATAGATTCGATGGGCTACCAGGTGCTCGTCGCAGCCAAGGGGTGCCCGTACGAAGCGGCGACCCTGATGCTCAAGGGCGGCACCGGGCTCAGGTACATGAACGAGAGTATCGCCGCCGATATTATGAAGTACAATGAAGTACGGAAGATCACGCCCATGCTCATGCAGGCTGTATTCGATCCGGACAAGGGCGAGAGCGGAGGCATATCAGCCTACCTCGGTGTTGACCCGGCGACCTTCCCCGGCATGAAGGGATACTTCAAGTTTCAGCAGGGCGCGTGGTTTACCGATCCCGACGCCAACGAGGCGGTCATGGGATACGAGGCCGCAGAGCTGGAGCAGCGCGAGGTCGGGGATAAAATTCTCATCCCTGAAAAAAAGGTGGAGCTTACCGTGGTGGGCGTGCTGAAGCGTACCGGCACGCAGGATGACGGCACCATTTTCGTGCCCATACAGGCGGTACAGCGGATATTCGGGCAGGCCGGGCGTCTCACCGCTATCGGCGTACAGGTCAACAAGAATGCCGATATGGCCGCCGTCGAGCAGAAGATGTACGACCTGCCGGACGTGCAGGTCGTATCGCTTGCCCAGGTGAAGCAGACCATCATCAGCCTTGTGGCGACGGCGCGGGTCATGGTGCTCTCGATAGCAGTGATCGCGGTACTGATCGCCATGGTCGGGGTCGTGAACACGATCCTCATGTCCGTGTTCGAGCGGTTCCAGGAAATAGGCATCCTGAAAAGCATGGGGGCCATGCCCGGCGATGTGTTCAGGCTCATCTGGATAGAAACGTTTATCCTCTGCCTTGCCGGCGGCATCGTGGGAAACGCACTGGCGTTCGCCCTTGAGGCGGCAACCGATCTGCTCATCCGGCGGCTCCTTCCTTATTCGCCCACCGGCTCCCTGGTGCAGATTGACGCTCCCCTGGCGCTCGCAGCCATGGCGGCCATCATCGGCATAGGCCTCCTTGCGGGGTTATACCCGGCATGGCGGGCCGCGCGGATCAGGCCGATCGAATCCATCAGGAGCCAGGAGGGCTGACATGTCAGGAGAAATAATCATCGGCGCACGGGATATCAGGAAGCTGTATCATCGCGGCAGCGAGGAGATCGTCGCCCTTGACGGCGTCTCAATCGATGTCCGGAAGGGTGAATTCGTTTCCTTCGTGGGCCCGTCGGGATCGGGCAAGACAACTTTGCTGAATATACTGGGGTGCCTGGACAATGCGACCTCCGGGAGCCTGGAAATATCGGGAACAGGCGTGTTCGGTGAAGATGCTCGGCTCTCAGAGCGTGATCTGACCAGGATCAGGCGCGCGCATTTCGGTTACATATTCCAGAATTTTTACCTCCTGCCGACCCTTACGGTCCTGGAAAATGTGTCCGTGCCTTTTTCGTTTTACCGTTCGGAACAGGCCATTGACGATATTCCCGGGCTCCTGGCATCGCTGGGGCTGGAAAAGCGGATGGATCACCGGCCCGGGCAGCTTTCGGGCGGCGAGATGCAGCGTGTGGCCATTGCCCGTGCCCTGGTGAACCGGCCCGAAATCCTTCTGGCCGACGAGCCGACCGGGAACCTGGACACGGCGCGCAGCAGGGACATCGGCGGGGTGTTGAAACAATTGAACACCGGGCAGGGACTCACCGTTATCATGGTTACGCACAACAGCGAGCTGGCGGGCCTGGCCGGGAGAACCGTGGAGATTCGGGACGGGAAGATATGAGGGTATCGCCCCGGCGTGCGGGAATCCCTCGGAGTTCCGGGATGCCGGCAGGAGGGGACATGTATTTCAGGACACCGGAATATTGTTGACAGTCACGCGCCTAACTGATAAGTGGAATAATCCTGCATAGAGAGGAAGCGCCGGGGGCGGGCCGAGGCAAACGCCCGGATTCCGGGAAAATTATGAATAAACAAGAATATTTCAACGAATTCATCAACAGCAAAAGGGATCTTTTTTTCATAGTAACGAAAGATTACACGAACGTGCTGAAAAAACAGAATTTCTTTTTCTACATGAACAAGGACAACGGCCTGTCCGTGGTTGGTTTCGTCACCCGTGACGACGCGGAGCATTTCCTCCGCTCGGTCTTTCCCGGCGATAACAACTGGAAGATCATCAGCCTCGATCGCCAGACCTTTGACGATTTTCTTGACACTCTTGAACCCGACTTCCGTGAAAAGCTCGTATTCGAGCTGATCTGATTGCCCGCCCGCGCCCTCCGCGATAAAATCTGCTTGATTTTTTTCATTCGCATGAAACCATATCGGCATTCCTGCTGTCTAATAGCCGTGCTTCCGGAAACACAGGCGCAGGCCCTATACTACGATACCAACGGAGTTGCCCATGAAACGATATACCGCCGCAATCGCCCTGTCCCTGGCCCTTTCGCTAGA
>JAKJGD010000364.1 GCA_022704585.1 Spirochaetota bacterium
GCGCAACTGCCGCGCACAGTAACCCGGCCGCGCCAGCCATTCGCTTCATGTTCATCTCCATGATGTCCGTCTCTCAGGTTCAACAGCCGCTGCGGGGGCTTCATATGCTCAACCATGACATTTCTTTTGTCAATACTAAATCGCGCGATGCCTCCATACCGGAGGGCCGGGCCTTCCGTCCGGTCCTCACTGTTTTATTTGAAATTTCCCTTCCCGGGCAGTATCTTACTATCAATAACGCTAAATAAGGCATACCGTAAAAAAATCTTGACACGGCTACCGTGTCATATAGTTTGACGGACAGATCGCGCGGTGGAGCAGCTGGTAGCTCGTTGGGCTCATAACCCAAAGGTCGCAGGTTCAAATCCTGCCCGCGCTAATCGCTTTTTTTACGGCGAGGTAGCTCAGCTGGTTAGAGCACGCGGCTCATACCCGCGGCGTAGAGGGTTCGAATCCCTCCCTCGCTAATCCTTTCTAAGCCAAGCAAAGCAGCAAAGCAATGGAACAGATTATTACCTTCCTGACAGCCAATAAGCTCGTACTGGCCGCGGCTGTCGTCGTCAGCATTCTTATCGTCCTCTCCGTGGTGAAAAAACTCATTAAGGTGGCCGTGGTGCTTCTCGCGGTGGTTATTCTCTATGCAGCATACCTTGTGTACAGCGGGCAGAAGGTCCCCAAAACCAGGCAGGAAGTGATCGAGCACAGCGAGCAGAAGCTGCTGGAGCTGCAGAAAGGCGGGGAGAGGGCCGCAAGGAGCCGGAAGTAATTTATTCCTCCCCGTCCTCCCTCTCGTAAATAATGAAATCCTTGCTTGCGATGAGATCGTTGCCGTCCTTAACCAGCGTGAGGATGATGCGGTACTCGCCCGGCTGAAAGTCCTTGATCGTGCCGTAGATGGCCTTGCTGGCCTCGGTGATCTTCTGGGAGGAGTTGGTCACATCGACCCAGACCATCTCCTTTTTCTGGCATATAATGCCGATGTTCCGCTCGCTGTACTTCTTCTCGAGCTTAAATACCCAGGCGACTTCTTCGTCGCTCAAGAATTCCGGCGTCCCGTCGATCCGGTGGTAGGTATCGTCGCCGAACCTCTTGAAACCGAACTCCCCCTTTACGCCGCCGCATGAGAGCGCGGTTACGGCGAGCAGGAGCGCGATACACGCAATTGAGCTGACTTTCATGTCTCTTCTCCGGCGTTATTCGACCTTGTAGTCGTCTTTGTCGAGCTCTATAACCCCTTCCCGCTTCTTCGGGCCGGGGTCCTTCTCGCGGATATTTTCCCGCTTCCGCCGCTCTTCAGCCAGGCGTCCCGTCCGTATCAGGAATCGGGCCATGGTTATAATAACGTATATAAACGCGGCTAAAAGCAGCAGTTTCAGTAATTGGATCATTTCAGCACTCCCTGCCTGTCATGCGCCCGCCGGTGCGGCCGCGGTGCAGGCATGATGGGCCATTGCAGCGTCACCGCCCGATAATGTCAAGCAGCTCTTTAACCGCCGCCGGCAGGCCCACGAATATCGACCGGGCGATGATGGAATGGCCGATGTTGAGCTCCTCAAGGCCGCGCGCCTTCAGCACGGGAGCAAGGTTCGCGCGGTTCAACCCGTGACCCGCATTTACCCCGATCCCGATGTCCACCGCGAGTTCGGCGGCGCGCAGGATCCGGCCCAGCTCCCGGTCCACGTCGGGCGTCATGCCCCGGGAAGGGTCCCGTCCCGCCGCGTCGGCCGCGTTGCAGTAGGCCCCGGTGTGGAGCTCGATAAAATCCGCGCCGGATTCCTTCGAGCGCATGACCGTGCTCTCCTCCGGCTCGATGAACAGCGAAACGATAATGCCGATGTCATGAAACTGCCCGACCACGGAGCGTATGCGGTCGAAGTGCGCGGCGACATCAAGGCCGCCCTCCGTGGTGATCTCCTCGCGCTTTTCCGGCACCAGGGTGACCTGGTGGGGCCTGATCTTTTTCGCGATCGCGATGATCTCGTCCGAGAGCGCCATCTCCAGGTTATAGGTCCCCTGCACTATCTTTTTCAGGGCGATAACGTCGCGGTCCTGGATGTGGCGCCGGTCCTCGCGCAGGTGAACGGTGATGCCGTGGGCGCCGCTCTCTTCGCAGAGCCGGGCGCCCTCGAGCGGGTCCGGATAGGCGCCGCCGCGCGCCTGGCGCACGGTGGCTATATGGTCAATGTTAACGCACAGCTTAATCCCCGGCATGATCCCCCTGCGGCGCCGCCGCCTGCTTCTTCCTGGTGATCCGCACCAGCGCCTTCTTTGGTATGATTGACACGATGTCCACGGGAGCCACCGTCCTGCCGGTGACAGCTACCGGGAGGTCCGCCGACGCTGCGGCGGACGTCTCGTTCCCGAAGAGCGCCTGGTAATTCAGCCGTGCCGCATCGACGGAGGCCTCGACCTGGTCAGCAGCCACCACGAGGTTGTTTTTCGCTCGGATATAGACCTCCGCCTCCCGGTCCCGCAGCTCGTAATCGAAGTCCTTGCTTCCGTTCAGGATGCTGACCGGCAGGGTGACCATTACCAGATCTTTCAGGTCGGTGATCGTCACCTTCACCGTGAAGACTTTTTCGCTCAGCGAGATATCGGCGAGCCGCTCGTGTCGCAGCCCGACCTGGCGGTGCAGGTCCGCGGCTTCGTTATCCACCGACACCTCCTCGGTGTCAAGCGAATCGATGGAATCGATGATTGACTTCGGGCCCGTGATACGCACACGCTCGGGGAACACCATGCGGTCGATCATGATCTTCCCCTTGCGCACGCTGCCCTCGATGACCGGGACGACCCGCACCCACCGCTCGGTTTTTTTCTCGGTGGTCACCGTGACCTCCCGGGAGGCCAGAGAGAGGGTCACCTCTTCCGGCACCTGCTGTTTTTCAAGGCGGATCGGGTATTCTTTAGACCCGATGACGGCGTTGTCGAGGTTTACGTAGGCCCTGATGTTCTTCATGTTGATGCTCTTCAGGTGCTCCTTCCGCCCTTCAACGACCAGGACGGCGTAGCGGTCGGACATGTCGGAAACCGCAAGCTGCGAGGGCACGTTCCGCGGGACAATCGGCATCCGGAAACGGAGCGTATCGGTCTTGCCGGCCGCGATGTAAGCCCAGAGGATGACGGCGAGCAGCAGACAGATGGACCTGGCGAGATAGTCCCGCTTCTTCGCTTCTGATGCGATTTTGTTTACGATCCTGCGTACCATGCGGTCATTCTCCACCCTTCTTGAGCGGCGTGCGGAACTTGTCCTCGTACGCGGTCTTGGGGTTCATAAAGAAGAGTATCATGTTTTTTAAATCAGCGAACCTCACCTTGGGGAAGAACTTGCCGTTCACCATGATCGAGACGCTGCCCGTCTCTTCTGAGGTTATGAGCACCAGCGCGTCGGTCTCCTCGGCGATACCGAGGGCGGCGCGGTGCCGGGCGCCATGCTGTTTCTTGAGCTGTTTCGAGTCGGAGAGGGGGAGG
>JAKJGD010000365.1 GCA_022704585.1 Spirochaetota bacterium
GCGCACTTCATCGGCGACGACGGCGAAGCCGCGGCCGTGCTCCCCGGCCCGCGCGGCCTCGATGGCGGCGTTCAGGGACAGGAGGTTCGTCTTTTCCGCTATCTCGTTGATGATGGTCGCGATCTTCTCGATCGAGGAGGAAGACTCCTTGAGCTTGATCATCCCCTCCTTGATGTCGTCCAGGCGGAGGGTGATCCGGGTCGTGTCCTCGCGGTTACGCTCGCCGAGCGAGACCGCGTACTGGGCGGATTCGGTTATGTAGGTGAGGGACTTCATGTTCTTGTCCAGGAGGTCCCCGCACTTCCGGATGATCTCGTCCAGCTCCAGGGCGTTGCCCGCGACCGAGTCAATCGAGCCGGATATCTCCTCTATGGCGGCGGATGTCTCCTCAAGGCTCGCCCCCTGCTGGTCCATCTCGGTCTTCAGCGCCGTGGATGTCTCGCCCACGGTGATCGAAATCTTTATAAGGTCGTCCGTCGAATCGACCACCTTGCCGAGCACGGACTCGAGCGTGACGTTCTTTTCCTCGACCATCGCGGTCGTCCTGGCCAGGTCGGCGCCCATCTGGTTGATCTGGCGCACGATCATGATGGCGAACGAGATGAGAAAAGCCGGGTATCCGAAATTCACCAGGAAGATGTTGGACATGATGACGCGGTTCATCATCAGGCCGTCATGGACCATGCAGGCCATGAAGACCGAGTAGCCGATCATCATCACCCGGGCGTCCCTGTTTTTTTTCAGCATGCCGATCACCAGGACGATGCCCCAGGTGATCTCGCCGATCACCCCGAGGAACCCGAGGATATCAAACCGCCAGCCGGTAATGGGGTCCATCTCCGTGGCCGTGACCGCGAGGCCGAAGCAGAGGAACACGCAGGCCCCGATGATGATGCGCGCCCAGAGCATCCTGAGCGAGAGCGCCTTCTCAACGAAAAAGTATATCAGTCCCATCATCACGGCCGTCAGCACATAGAAGGATGAGTCCTGCATGTTCCATGAGACCAGGCCGAAGTCCGGGAGCCAGAAGTGAAACGAGAGCACGAGCCAGAGGAGGGACATGCCGCCGAAGTGCAGGAGGAGCATGTTCTTCCTGCCGGTTGCGAAGAAGAGCATCAGGATGCCGAGGCCGATGAAGAACGTCAGGACCCCGAACGCCATGGGCAGGTATTCGCCCATGAAACGGCTCCAGAAGGTGTAAGCCCTGACTTCAAAGGCGCGGCCGATGTACGGCGATCCGTTGAAGTTTGCCTGCTGGTTGGTGAACTGGCGCACGGCCAGAACGTTTTCCCCGCCGTACCGGATGAGCCCGTCAGGCAGGAAGTGGTACGCGGCGATGTTCCAGTCGGAATGGAACTCGGGGTACTCCCTCCCGTGCGAGCCGATCCTCACCCCGTTCAGGAAGGTGTATTCCTGGTCCCATACGCGCCCCAGGTAGACCGCCAGGTCCTGGCCGCGGAGCGTTTCAGGGACAACGAAAGTTGTGCGGAGCCATATGACGTTCTTTTTCCGCTCCATGGTCGTGACCGCCGGGAGCGAGGCGAGCACGCTCCATTCGCTGTCGTCGTAATCGGGAGCCGCCCTGTACCGGTCGTCGGGCATGTCGGGGCTCCATTCGGTTATGGAATATTTCCAGTTTTTTGACAGGTCGATAATGACGTCGCGGGAGCATCCGGCGGCCAGGAAGGCCACGAGGAGAATGATGCCGTATGTTTTGTAACCTTTCACGCCTTATCCTTTTAAGCTCCGTCCAGTCTATCCATTGACCCGCATTAATCAACATTTTTTTCCCGCGGAAACGATAACTGATACCGGTGAAAAGGCCGGCACGGTTTTAACTACATTCGCGCGCCGGCCGCCGGACAGATGACCTCCCGGGCCGGTCACTGTTCCGTGACGCGCTGAAACCGCCTCCACGGACAGGCAACCCGGTAAAAATTGCTTGCTTTATATCCCGCGCTGCCCGATGTCTGTTGCTCATTAGATGCTCATCGATCGACAACAACGGCAGGAAGGGGCCCATGATCCGCGTCAATGAAAACTACCTGAAGCTCAAGGCTTCGTACCTCTTTTCCGACATCGCGCGCCGCGTGGCGGAGTTTGCCAAGAAAAACCCGGACCGGGAGATCGTGCGTCTCGGCATCGGCGACGTGACCAGGCCGCTCCCCGCCGCCTGCATCGACGCGTTCCACCGGGCGGTGGACGACATGGCGTCCGAGAAAACCTTCCGCGGGTACGGGCCGGAGCAGGGATACGACTTTTTACGGGAAAAGATAGCCGCTTTCGATTACCGCGCGCGGGGAGCGGACATTGACGCGGACGAGATATTCGTGAGCGACGGGGCAAAATGCGACACGGGCAACATCCAGGAGCTCTTCGCCCGGGATATCGCAATCGCGGTGCCGGACCCGGTCTATCCGGTGTACGTGGACACCAATGTTATGGCGGGCCGGACCTCGGAAAACCGCGACGGCCGCTACGGCGGTCTCGTCTACCTCGAGTCTACGGAAAAGAACAGCTTCGTGCCCGGGATACCGAAGGAGCGGGCCGACCTCATATACCTCTGCTTTCCCAATAACCCGACCGGCGCGACCGCAACGAAGGAGGACCTGGCGAAATGGGTCGCGTACGCTCGCGAGAACAAGTCGCTCATCCTCTACGACGCCGCGTACGAGTGCTTCATACGCGACGACTCCATCCCCCGCAGCATCTTCGAGATCGAGGGGGCTGACGAGGTGGCGATGGAGTTCCGGAGCTTCTCCAAGACGGCGGGATTTACCGGCACCCGTTGCGCCTTCACCGTGGTGCCGAAAAAGTGCCGGGCCTACACGTCAGCCGGCGAGGCGGTGAATCTGCATCCGCTCTGGCTGCGGCGCCAGACCACCAAGTTCAACGGCGTCTCCTATCCCGTCCAGCGCGCCGCGGAGGCGGTCTACTCTGACGAGGGAAGGAAGCAGGTCAGGGAGATCGTGGATTTTTACCTGGGGAACGCGTCGGTCATCCGGAACAGGATGAGCGCCATCGGGTTCTCCTGCTACGGCGGCGTCAACGCGCCCTACATTTGGGTGAAGGGCGACCGCGACTCGTGGGAGTTCTTCGACCTGTTGCTTGAGAAAGCCGGGGTTGTGTGCACGCCCGGCGCGGGCTTCGGCAGGTGCGGCGAGGGCTTCATCCGCATAAGCGCGTTCAACTCGCGGGAAAACGTTGTGAAGGCGCTGGACCGGATCGAGTCCGCCCTGAAATAGGGTTCTGACAGTATGCCGAGAAAAATGTAAGGTTGTGCAAATTAACTTTGCAAAACCGACTTGTGCTGGGCAGGATGTCCAAATGCCGACGCAGCGCAGGATGCGCTAAAATGCGTCGGTACAAACTCCAGGTATGGAGTTTTTCAGGAAAAAGCTAGAACGCGCCCAGCTGGCACGGCTTGATCTTTATCCCCAGCGTTTCACACGCGCCGGCGACGTCCAT
>JAKJGD010000366.1 GCA_022704585.1 Spirochaetota bacterium
AAACTCGATGAACTGCCTGACCGAGGCGCTGGGCATGGCCCTCCCCGGCAACGGCACCGTGCTGGCGACTCACCGGAACAGGACCCTCATGTTCGAGCGGGCCGCCGGCCTCATCGTCGAGCTGGCCGACCGGTACTACGCCGGCGGCGACGACTCGGTGCTGCCCCGCTCCATAGCGACGCGGGCCGCCTTCAACAACGCCATGGCGCTCGACATCGCCATGGGGGGCTCCTCCAACACCGTGCTTCACATCCTCGCCGTGGCCGGTGCCGCCGGCGTGGACTTCACCATGAAGGACATTGACGACCTGTCGCGCCGCGTGCCCACCCTGTGCAAGGTGGCGCCCAGCTCGACCTACCACGTGGAGGACGTGAACCGCGCGGGCGGGATCATGGCCATCATGGGCGAGCTTGACCGCGCCGGCCTCATGGACCGGGCGGTGAAGCGCGTGGACGCCGCCAGCCTGGGCGCGGCCCTTGACCGCTACGACATCATGCGGAAAGGGGCGTCGCCGGAAGCGGCCGACCTGTACCGGAGCGCGCCGGGAGGCGCAGGCCGCAACCTGGTCCTGGGCTCGCAGGAGACGATGTACGAAGGCCTGGACACGGACCGCGAGAAGGGCTGCATCCGCGACGTCGCGCACGCCTACAGCAAAGACGGCGGCCTCGCCGTGCTCCGCGGCAACATCGCCGCAGACGGCTGTATCGTCAAGACCGCGGGCGTGGACCCCTCGCTTCTTGCATTCAGCGGTACGGCGCGGGTTTTCATATCGCAGGAGGACGCGAGCGAAGGGATCCTTTCCGGCAGCGTCAGCGCGGGCGACGTGGTCGTGATCCTGTACGAGGGCCCCAGGGGAGGTCCCGGCATGCAGGAGATGCTCTACCCGACCTCGTACCTGAAATCGATGAACCTGGGCAAGGCCTGCGCCCTGGTCACCGACGGCCGCTTCTCCGGCGGCACGGCAGGCCTGTCCATTGGGCACGTATCGCCCGAGGCCGCGGCCGGCGGAAACATAGGCCTGGTGCGCGACGGCGACACGATCGAGATAGATATCCCGGCGCGGAAGCTGAACGTGAAGCTTTCTGATGCGGAGCTGGCAAAACGGCGCGAGGAAGAGAAGAAGAAAGGCCGCATGGCTTTCAAGCCCGCCGGCCGCGACCGGTCGATCTCGGACGCACTGCGCGCCTACGCGAAGTTCGTGACATCGGCTGACCGGGGAGCGATACGGATCGTACCGGAGGAGGACTGACCCGGACCGGGCGGGCCGCTGTCAGGGCCAGGGGTCCCAGTCGCCCCAGTTGGCCAGGTATGTTTTCAGGGCGGGAATACGCTCCTGGTTGTCCTCCAGAAAGTTCTTCGTGGACTTTACAATCTCCTGCTCCCGCACGATCGTGACCTCGCCGGTCAGCACCCGCGTTCGCAGGAATACGAAATAGGTGTCCAGCACGTCGTGGACACAGTAGTTGTTGATGTCGCGGATACGTCCCTCCAGGAACATCGAGTATACCTCGTTCCCTTTCGTCTGCATCTTCCCCGGCTTGCCGATGATCTTGGCCAGCAGGTTCAGTCCGCCGTGTATCCGCACCGCGCTGTAATTGGAGAGCCAGTCCTGTAAATCGATGTGCTTGTTCCCGTACCGGCTCCGTCCCGCGTACTTGTCCTTGAAATGGCGCTTGGCCGAATACCCGTACCGGTACGCCATCAGCTCAAGCAGGGGGACGTCAAACCCCCGGCCGTTGTAGGTCACGAGCGAAGCGCCGTCGTACACCTCCTCGACGCCGAGCCAGAAGAGCCTTGTCATCTCGTCCGGCCTGAACTCTGGATCATCAAGGGAAACAATATCCAGGAGGGTGAAGTCATGCCGCACCTTGGCAACGCATATCGCCACGGGGTACTGGAAGGTCACCGGTATGAAATCGGACACGCCGCCCGACGACCCGAGCAGCTCCTGCTGGTAGCGCCGTACCGCCTCGAGCCCGTCGATCTCCTCGCCCGGATATTTCACCAGCGAGATCAGTTTTTTATCCGGCACCGACTCGACGTCGAACACAAGGAACTTTACCGATTCATCTTTCACCTGTCACCCCTCGGGAGGCGTATTGTGGAGCCCGGATAAAACAAAAAGCATGTTGCCCGCCCGTCTTCGCAACATGCTTCTGCCGGATTAGACCGTTCGTATGTATTGATACGGTTTCCGAGCGCTTCGCGCGGCATGGCCGGGCCATACCGCGGAAACGGAGCGTCCTCTATTTTTTCGACTTTTCTTCCAGCTTGGCCAGGAGGTCCTGGATGAAGGGATCGGTCTCCTTCTGCTTTGCCTGAAGGAAGATGTCTGCGGACTTTTTGGATCCGATCCTCATGGCCGCGAGAACTGCCGCATAGCGGACTTCCGCGCTTTCGTCGTTGAGAACGGCGTTATTAATGGCGTCGGCCGCGCTTTCCTCGCCGATGAGACCCAGGGATATGGCCGCTTCCATGCGTACGTTCGCACGCTTGTCGCTCATCAGGTTTATGAGGCCCGGAACGGCGTCTTTCTCCTTCTTGTTGCCAAGCCACTGGGCCGCTTCGATGAGGGCTTTCTCATCGCCGCCGGATGATAAATCAGCTATATATTCCTTTGCGGATTTTTCGGTCTTGGCTTCCTGCGCCTGCACCACCGCGACCGCCGCGACAACAAGCAGAACCATGCATATAATACGTTTCATAGCAATCTCCCTGTAGAATTTAAGATAGTGTAACATTATCTTCTTATAAAAAATTATGTCAATGAATTTATGGCTGTTTGCAGCTTTTTCCTGCTTTATAGAGAAAGAATTCAGGGCAATCATCCTGAAAACTTTGTCATCGCGAGCGCAGCGCCCTTCGACTTCGCTCAGGTACCAATTGGTTGCCGAGCGGAGTCGAGGCATGCTTCGCCGTCCCGATTTCATCGGGGCTTCCCGCAATGACATCCCGGATCGAGGCGTAATGTGATATATAATCATCTGACATAAAATTGCCCCAAACCATAAATATTTTGTTTACAGCATCCGGGCACTGATTATACGCTGACACAAATTTATTGACCCGGAAGAGCCCGGCAACCTGCCGGAGCCCTCTCCCCGGAACGATTGACAGATATATTATACGGCGGGACCACAATGAGCACACCATTCGAACACACCGAAGACACGAACGGCGAAAACTTTCAGGAAATGCTTGAAAGCTCCTTGAACCGGAGGGACGATTTCGAGATCGGAACCCGGGTCGAAGGAAAAATCGTATTCATAACAAAAGAACTCGTTTTTGTCGACATTTCAGGGAAGAGCGAAGCCGTCATCGGCGCCGAGGAATTCAGGAACGACGACGAGACGCTCTCGGTAAAAAACGGGGACATCATACAGGCCTATGTCGTCTCCCGCACGAGCGGCGAGATTCGCCTTACCACCAGCATCGGACGGGGCGGCGCGAGCATCAACCTGGTGCAGA
>JAKJGD010000367.1 GCA_022704585.1 Spirochaetota bacterium
GCCTTGCATCAGTCGCAAAATCGTAATCATAAACTTCGTTGCCGAGCAGGAGATCACGGACCGAGCCGCCGATCAGGTAGCACTCGTGCCCGCGGTCGCGAAAGCGCCTGATGATTTTCAAAACCGTTTCGCGGACATCGTCCGGAATCCTGATGTTGGGATTGGATCTATGCATGAAGGGCCGCACCGCTCGGGTCGAGTTTTACAGGGGCCTGATCATGACCTGGATTACGCGCCAGCCGGTCCCTTGCGCAATTACAAATCAGGACCGGTATTAGTCAATGGATTTTTATGGGGCCGGGCCCCCTCCGGGGCGGTTTCGCTGCCGGGTTAATCGATTTCCGGGCCTGAATTGGGGCGCGCCGTAACCGGACTGGAGAGCTCTGATTCGTGGTTGTACGACGTTCCCGGACGGTAGGTGTCATAGGCGCTCACGGAAAAATAATAGAGCACGTTGTTCTCGATGAGCGGGAAGGAGAGCTTTTCCCGTTTGTCAAGCGCCCTGTTTTCCTCGATGACCTCTCCGGTGATCGTCACCTGGACGCTATTGCCCGTGCCTGAGCCGTTCGTTATCCTGCCGCCGTTAACCCGTGAGATGATGCCGTCGTATCTGCCCGGGTGGGTGCCGTAATATATGTTGTACCCGAGGATATCGTGGTCCACGTTTTTTCTCCACTTCAGCACGATCCTGCCGTTCCCCGCGGTTGCTTCCAGAAAGCGGGGGGCATTGGGAGCAAGATCGAGCCGGTAGTCCAGCTCGATTCCCCATAGTGATGGCGCACGCTTTCCGTCCGGGGATGGAACCAGATGCGCGCGCCACTGGTAATATTTACCGCGGAGGTACTCGCCATTTGCCTGCTTCGTCATGAATATCTTTTTCTGGTTGTTCCCGACCCGGTACCATTTCACGCGGGTGTCATGCTGCTCGAACCGGCTGTCCGATATCCTGAACTCCATCCAGACATAGGTTTCCGGGCGGGAATCCTCGCGCCAGCGGAATTCCTGCACCCTGGTCCCGGTTTCGGCGAACCGGTAGACCGGGCTGGTCACGACCCCCTCGACGTTGAATGGTATGCGGCCGATACTTTTTGTGCTCCGGTAATTGCGGTACGCCAGTTCTGCAGCCTTTTCCAGATCGTCAAAATGACGGTACGATATGCGGAACTCATCCATTAGGCCCGAGAAGCCCTTGCCGATCGTTGCCGGCGGCGCGTCCACACACACGAGCGATCCGTCTGCGGCCCGGTATCCGAAGGAGGGGGAATACACGCCATTGAAGGCTTCGCCGGATTCGGTCATGTACGTGGCTTCGTCTTCCTCGCCGTTGATGTTTTTTGTCAGTTTCCCGCTGATGCGGTCAAAGCTCAGGCTGACATGGTACCATTCCATCTTCGCAATGGCGCGACCGCGCCGGAGCATGACATCGTAAGTACGGAACAGAGGTTTATCGAAGATCCCGTACAGGCCCGCGACGATCCGGCCGTCGCGTATAACGATGTCTATGCCACGTTTGATCCCCGAGAAATAGCCGACCCTGGAAAAGAGAACGCTGCCGTCACGGACCTCGTAGGGGAGGAACCTGAATTCAATGGTGAAGGAGCCGAGGTCATCGCAGGTGCCGAGCCACGCGTTCTTGACTGTCTCGATTGATACGCCATGTTCTTTCTTGAAAAACTGGGCGCACCCGGCCCCCAGGCTGCCCCTGCCTGTTACGAAATTGTAGTCCCGCGCGATTACGCGGTAGTGCCTGGTATCGTCACGGGTCAACCGCGCCGGGGGTGTGTTGAATGAAAGCACGATATCCGTTATGAAAGGATCGCTGTCCGTCTGGTAGGTCAGGTCCCTTACGGTGAATGCGGACGCTCCGCCCGGTCCGGCAATGACGCGCGCATTATGAAGCGTCGTCTGCGGCAGGAAGGGGAACATTACTGTACCGGACGCGTCAGGACGCGGTGACAGAAAAGGCAGGCACAGAAACAGAAGAACGGGAAGAAAGAATCTTTTCCGTTTCACCTGGCGTGTGCCGCTGGTAATGGTATGGAACATGTGAACCGTCCGGGTCAACGATTGTTATTCCGGTCTGCTTCCAGCTCGTGTATCTTGTCGATTCTCCGCTGGTGACGGCCGCCCTCGAACGGGGACGAGAGCCATCGCTCCACGATTCGAACAGCCAGCTCGTCGCCCAGCACGCGGGCTCCCAGGGCCAGAACGTTAGCGTTGTTGTGCCTCCGGGACATCTCGGCCATGAATTCATTGCAGCAGAGAGCGGCCCTGATGCCCTGCACCTTGTTTGCTGCTATCGACGCGCCGATACCGGTGCCGCATATTACTATGGCGCACTCGACTTCGCCTTTACTTATTTTAGCGCATGCCTTCGCGATATAATCCGGATAATCGCACGATTCCTCGGAGTGCGTTCCAACATCATCGAATTGTATATCCGTAAAATGCCGCATAATGGCTTCCTTCAGTCTGAAGCCGCCATGGTCTGACGCTATTGCGATTTTCACCCTGTGCCCCGTTCGTTATAAGATGCTCCTACTTATGTGACATATGCCGAATATTTAATCAATTAATTTATTGCCCCAGAATAATTTTTTAAAAAATGATTTTACGACCCGAACCTGTCCTTGCAAAAAATAATTTTTATCATTCCACTTCTTCCAAACCTTCCGAAAATCGAAAGTTATTCACAATTTTATTTTTTCTGATCCGGGCGGGCTCTCAACTTGTAGGGGTCATTGCACGTATCCAAGGTGCCGACATGCCTGCCAGGCGTGCCGTTTCATACACATCTGATTCAACTCCTGATTTTTTCAGGTATTGGACATTATGTCGTATGGGATGCGGGGCATATTCTAATGTGACATAATTCAAAAAGTGATATGTTTTCAGGGTCCAATCGGGCCGATTTTTCGGATTTTATGTGGATACTGTTGATAACTTTGTGGATAATCGACAAATTTCCGTGCGTCAGTTTTTTTTATTGCATAATTTATTCCTGTTCTTAGTTTCAAGTCGTTCGGCCCTGAGCTTGATCGCGAAATTTTTTCGGGTGCTGAAATATCATCATTTCCGGTGCGTTCACCGGATTAACCAGGAGGATTGCAATGGGATACGATTTTTACAGCGTCGAGAAAAAACCGCCGATCGCCTGGGTATGGTTGAACAGGCCGGAAAAAAAGAACGCCATGCACCCTCCAGCATGGACCGAACTCATTCCTATCATGAAAGACCTGGATGATGACGACCAGATCCGCGCGATCATCATTGCGGGAAAGGGAACAATCTTCTGCGCCGGCATTGACCTGATGGGCATGGTTGCGGTGATACCCGAGCTCGTAGAAAAAGATCAGAAGGGGGGTGTCAAACTCAGTCTCTATAAGAAGATCATTAAAATGCAGGAGGGCCTCTCCTGCATCGAGCAGTGCCGGAAGCCCGTTATAGCGGCTGTACACTCGAAG
>JAKJGD010000368.1 GCA_022704585.1 Spirochaetota bacterium
CGCAATTGCGGCGTACACGCGGGCCAGCTGCATGAGGCTTGCCCCGCCGGTCCCGAGCGCAAGGCCGTGGCCGTAGTGGTCCGGCCCGCAGGTCATGTGGTCGAACCCGGCCTTCCTGAGCAGGGTGTAAAAGGCCGGGACCCCCACGGCCCGTATCATCGATACGGCGGGTATGTTCCGGGAGGCGCCCAGCGCTTCCCGGATGGTCAGGGGCCCCCAGTAGGCCAGGTCATAGTTTTTCGGGATATAGGTTTCCGAGCCGTCCGCCGGGTATCCCTGCTCGCGGTCATCAATGATCGTGTTGGGAAGATATCCCTTCTCGTCCATGGCCAGGGCGTAGAGGAGGGGCTTCAGCGAGCTCCCCGCCTCGCGCACGGCCAGGCAGCCGTTTACCTGGCCGTCAATCGAGCCATTGAAGTTGCGCGAGCCGACCATGACGGCCAGGGGGAGCCGGTCCCCGTCCGAAAGGTCGAGGGCCACCACCGCCGCGTTTTCGGTGTCGTAGCGCTCCAGGAACAGGAGCTCGCTGTTCACGATCCTGGTTATCTGCTCGTTCAGGTTCCCGGATATGCAGGTGCGGACGTTGCCCGCCAGCCCGGGATTTGACGCGCGGAGCCACGACTCGAAATGGAGGGTCGAGGAGTTGGGCCGCACCGGGGTGAAGGGAGGCGGCTCGAACACGGCCTTTCGCAGCGCGTCGATGTCGCGCGGCGGCGCTGCCGCGATCCGCCCCCAGAGCCGGAGAAAGCGCGCGTCGAACTTCTTTTCCGTCACCGTGTTCTGGCGTATGAGGATGACGAGCGAGGCGAGCTCTTCGCGGGTAAGGAAGCGGATGTCCCGGCCGAAGATCCGCTTCGCCGCGGCCGGGAACCCGTTCTGGTTGTACTTCATCGGCACGCGGTTGAGCCAGCATTCCAGTATCCGCTCCTTGGGGATGCGGTACTCCAGCTTGAGGGCGAGGAGTATCTCGCATGCCTTGCGGGCATACCTGTTGCCCGGGAGGCTGTCTTTCCACGCGATGCGCGCGAGTTGCTGGGTGACGGTAGACCCGCCGGACACGATCCGCCGCGCGAAGGCGTTCTGGACGGCGGCGCGCCCCATCGCGACGGGGTCAAACCCCGGGTGCGCGTAGAACCGCCGGTCCTCGGCGGCAAGCGCCGCCCGGACCAGGAATCGGGGCTGTTCCCCGAGGTCGATCCATTCCGCGTATGCGCCCTGACCGGCGGTCCGGAACTGCCGGAGGACGGTTCCTTCGCGGGACAGCACGCGGAGCGACTGGTCGCCTTCAAGCCGCTCCGGCGGGACCGGCCAGGCCAGGAAGAGGGCCAGGCCGGATGCGGCCGCTCCTGCCGCCGCCCGCGCGGCCAGTGATCCGATACGCGCCGCCGACGGCATCACTTGACGGCCAGCGACCCGCTGCCGGTGCGTCCGAACACCTCCGGCTCGTACATGAGCTTCGTCTGCGCTGCCGGGGCCTGTGCCGTTCCCCTGAGCAGCGGCCGCACCAGGTAGGTGAACTCGTGCATGCCGGGCGCGAGGTAGTTCTGTACTATCACGACCCGGTCGTCGCGGTACTCGATCGACGGAAGCGAGTCCATCCACCAGTATTCATGCGACGGCTTTTCTTTCGACGTGTGTTTCGAGAGCGAGGATTCCTCGGTCTTGAAGGCCGTGTTCACGATCTCCACGTTCGACGGGAGCGGGTCCGTGATCAGGGCGTTGAAGCAGGGCTTGGGCGCCACCACGCGGATCCTGACCAGATAAATGGTACCCCGGGTCAGGCTGCCCCGCGTGACCGTGCCGGCCCTGTCGGTTTTCGACGGCCGCCCCAGGTCGATGATGTCCCGCTGGATCTCCATCCCCTCGTCGCGCGGCTCGACCTTCGCGAGCGCCGGGAAGTAGCTCAGCGTGGCGGTGTAGTAGAGCCGGTTGCTTTTTGCCGAGGAGAAGACCATCGGGTGGTTCACGCCGGCCGGGCCGTAGGCGTTCAGGCCGTCTATCGGAAGGCCGAAGGAATACACGTCGAGCTTCCCGCGGTCGAGTGTCGGCCCGAATACGGTCTTTCCGTTGAGGGAGACGGTCCCCTTGAACGAGGAGCTGCCGGTGCCCGCCTCGTATATCCTGTAATATTCGCGGAGTGCGAGGGCGGCCTGGCCCGCGCTGTGGCTGTCGCCCCAGACGGTCCCGCCCCGGTCCGCGATGATATACTGCACCATGCTCGCGATGAGGGGGTTGTTGCGGTCCACCATCATCATGAGCCGGAGAATGACCCCGGCGGTGGAGCCGCCCGAGTAGAAGGCGCGGTTGAACCCGTCCGTGCCTTCTTCTTTAAACGAGACCTTGCGGGTCGTGATATTCATGCGGTTCCTGAGGTTCTCGACGATCCGCTTCGTATGCTTGTTTTCGCGGTAGTCGCTGATGTCCTTCTTTGTGGCGATCGCCAGCGCAAGGTACGCTTTTCCGCGGAGGGAGAGCTTCTGCTCGTTGTCGAGCAGGAGGTCCGTGAGGGACGAGTTGAAGTCGCCTTTCGCCGCGAGCACATAGTTGATCAGGGAGAAGGTCTCCAGTATGTAGAGATAGCCGTCCTGCCGCGGCTCGCGCACGTAGTTTTCCAGGTAGTCCGCGGCGCCGTCCAGCACCGACGATTTCACGTTGTAACCGTTCTGCCTGGCCATCTGGAGCACGAAGGCCACGTACGCGGTTAGGTAGGGATCGCTCCTGTCGTAACGGTCTTCCTTCCATGCCCTGAAGCCGCCGTCCGCGTTGACGAACTGCCCGATCTCCCCGAGGAACAGCTCTTCGATGCGGGAGAAATCGTAGTCCCTGTCGCTCGGCGGCCGGAACGAGAACTGCTTGAGCAGCTCGCCCGCCGACATGGTCAGGAGGAACGCGGAGGCCCGCTGCTCCAGGCAGAAGAACGGGTTGGTTTTAAAGAAGGTAAACGCCTTGTTGAGCCCGACCAGCGCGGTAGGAGCCAGGGTGATGTCCAGGCCTCCCATCCCGGGCACAACGAGGCCCGGCACCGGGAACCGGATGAATTCCTTTTCCTCGGCTGTCGTGAAGCCCGCAACCGTGAAGGCCTCCTCGGGCGGTTGTTCACGCACCGGGAACGTGAAGGCGAGCCGGTCCATGACGTCGCTTTTCTTGAACCCGGCGCCGGTAAACTTGTCGATGTTGGCCGGCCTCACCGAGAGCCAGCCGCTCACCGTTACCTGTCCGGCCGGACCCTTCGATTCGGGATCGGCGGCGTCCTTCCTGGGCGCTTTTTTCTGCGCGAGATAGCCCGGGATATTGAGCGATACGGGGAAGGTTATCTCCTTCGCCTCGCCCGCGCCGATGGTAACGGTGGTCGTCATCACCGCTCCCTGCAGGAGCGGCGACTGGACGGAGAAGATGAAATTGTCGCTGCGGTCGGTCTGGTTGATGACAACGGCCCCGAGCGAGAGGGTGTCTCCCG